>VBLN01000297.1:0-4188 GCA_005878685.1 Deltaproteobacteria bacterium
CGTTCCCCGCAAAGGACAACTTCACTTTCACATTTTGTGAATGCCGAAAGGTCGAGACGCAAGCCGCATCACGTGAAAAATTTTCCGGTTTCTTCGTAAAAACCATTGACAGCGGCATATATTTTGCGTCAAATAAAATTTTAGGAGGCAAATTCTCTCAGAATAACAAGGCGGAGTCACCTGCTGATTCGAAAAGTGCTCCGCTTCGCAGAGAGAGAGAGTTCTAAAGAGCCGCCGAAGTAAAAAAGAGGATCGGAGGTTGACCCATGCAGGTTCCGTTGAAGATCACTTTCCGCAACGTTAGCAAAACCCCGGATATCGAAGCGCTCATCGGCAAGCAGACTGCCAAGCTCGAACACGTCTGCGATCACATCCTTAGCTGTCGGATCGCCGTAGAGAAACCGCAAGAGCAGGAACGAACGGGGAATCCTTTTCGCGTGCGGATTGGTGTCACGGTGCCGCCGAAACAGGAGTTGGTGGTAACCCGCGAGGCCAGCGAAGGCGACCTCCACAAACGGTTGCGCGCCATGCAGCGGCAGCTCAAGAGGCTGGTTGACAGACAACATAAAGGGGTCAAGACTGATGCTGAGCCTGGACTCGGCGGCTTTGTGAGCCTATTACTTCGTAAAGAAGGATATGGATTTATCAGGAGTCTCGACGGTCGCCAAATCTACTTTCATAGAGACAGCCTGCCAGGAGGGGAGTTTGACCGTTTAGAAATCGGGACCAGTGTGCACTGGGTGGAGGGACAGGTGGAAAAGAGGCCGCGGGCCACCTCCGTCCGGATTGTGGATAAGCCTGGTTCCCGGACCGGCGCAAGTTAAAATAAATATCCCATGGGATCGTCTTGGAGGCGAGAAATAAGTCATAGGGAGCGGACCTGCCATCAAAGAGGTTAAAATTTTATGAACATTACATTATCGCGCGTCTTTGCTCTTCTCGTTCTCACCGCAGCGCTCGCTCTTGCCGGCTGCTCTACCACGAAACCGATTGTCAATGAATGGAGCAATCCCGGCTATACCTCGTCTTCGTTCGCAAGGATCATGGTCGGCGGCGCGGGTGAACAGACCAGCATCCGGCGGAACTTCGAAGATGAGTTCGTGGCCCAACTCAGGGCTGCGGGCGTCGATGCGTTGCCGAGCTATCGGTATATTCCGGAGGATCAGAGCATCGACGAAGCCAAACTCAAACAGGCGGCAAAAGGGGCCGGCGCCGATGCTGCGATCCTCGCGCGGTCGGTAAACGTGGAACGGAAGACCGAGTATGGTCCGAGCTACTATCCGGGTACGTCTTTTGGCGTCTTCGGTTCGCACGTCGGGGCTAGCTGGTCTGGTCTCTACGGCGCGCCGAGCATCCGGCACTATGACGTGTATACCTCGGAGACGACGCTGTATGACGTAGTTAAAAACGACGTTGTCTGGGCCGGCACGGTTCAGACGACTCAGCCGGAGAACGTCAATACCGCGATCAAAAGCTATGTCGAAGCTGTCGTAAAAGCGCTTAACGAGAAGAATCTTCTACGAATCAAAAAGCCAGGACAGGCGGGTTAAGGATCATCTCTTTGAGTGCTGCTTCGGCCTCGCTTCTTGCCTTTTTTTGCTATAAAACTCCTCTCTTAAGAAACGCTGGAGGTCGAAGGAGTGTATCTGCGATTGAACGGCACGCCGGGATAGCCGATTCAATTTAAGCCTTCGCTGCTACCCGGCTGGATGTTTAAAACTTTGATGGCGAAGTTCAAAGTCTTCCCGGCCAGAGGATGATTCAGATCCAGGACCACGGTTTCTTCTTTGATCTCATGGATGCGCAGGTCGAGCTCTTCGCCGCTGCGTCCGCGGACATGAAGCGTGGTCCCGACTTTTAAATCTTCGGCGGGAATGTCCTTTTTGGACACTTCTTTGAAACCATTAGGATCCACAGGCCCAAACGCTTCTTCTGGCGAGAGGCGAATATTTTTTTCCTCGTTGACCTCCATTCCTGAAAGCTCCTTTTCCAGGGCCGGGGCAATCTGCTGTTGCCCGTGGGTATAGATCACCGGTTCCTTTCCTTTGGTCGATTCGATAAGTTTGCCGTTCTCATCGGAGAGAACGTATTCAAAACTCACGACAGAACCATTTTTGATCATTTTTATCCTCCTTCCCCCGGTATTTATTCGACTATCACGGACACGCGGAAGGTCAAGGGGGTTTGCGGAAAATCCTCAAGGCTGAAGATGCCGAATTCTTGCCGCCACTCTTCTTGTTCGCTGCGGAATTTTTTCCCGCAACGTCCGTGAACTAAATTACGCCGTCGCCATCGCTCTTTTACAAACCGCGGTGGTGTCGTGTAAGATGATGCTATGCGCACTGGATTGGAGAGGCTGCTAGACGAGCCTAAGCGCTGGCTGGGAAAGGCTCGCGTGGGACTGATTGCCAATCCAACCACGGTCGATCGTCGCCTGGCTCATGCCGTTGACCTCATGCGAGCGCACGCTGATGTCGATCTTCGCTTGCTCTTCGGGCCCGAGCATGGCATTCGCGGCGCAGCTCAGGATATGATCGGAGTTGGCGATGGACGCGATGCCGCCAGCGGACTGCCTGAGATCAGTCTCTACGGCAAGAGTTTCGAGTCGTTGTCTCCGGCCCCTCAGCACCTTTCTCAGATTGATTTGCTCGTCTTCGACATTCAGGACGTCGGTGCGCGCTACTATACCTATGCTGCCACCATGGCGCTCTGCATGCGCGCCGCAAAAAAATCTCAGGTGAAATTCGTCGTTCTCGACCGACCGAACCCTATTGGAGGAGTGCAGATCGAAGGGGGCGGTTTGGACAGAGGGCTCGAAAGCTTCTGCGGCTTGTATCCCGTTCCTCAACGACACGGGATGAGCGTCGGTGAGTTGGCGCGCCTGTACAACGATACCTTCGGCGTCGGCTGCGAGCTCGAGGTCGTCGCATGCGGGGGCTGGCGCCGCGACGCTTACTACGATGAGTGCGGCCTGCCCTGGGTGATGCCCTCGCCTAACATGCCGACCCTCGAGACGGCCATCGTCTATCCGGGCATGTGCCTGCTGGAGGGCACAAATCTATCCGAAGGGCGCGGCACGACCCGGCCGTTCGAACTCTTCGGCGCCCCCTTCATTGATGCAAGGAAGTTGGCCGACGAGCTCGGGCGCTACGATCTACCCGGTGTGGTCTTCCGTCCCTGCGTCATCGAACCGACCTTTCATAAGTTCGCCCGGCAGCGCTGCGGCGCCCTGCAATTGCACGTCACCGATCGCCGGGCTTTCCAAGCCTACCGTACCGGCATCGCTGTTCTCATCGCGGTAAGATCGCTGTGGCCCGATGCATTTGCCTGGCGCACGGAATCTTATGAGTTTCGTGACGACGCTCCGGCGATCGATCTCTTGACCGGCACGGCGAAGGTCCGGAAGGCGATCGATCACGGCGGGGATCTCGATAGCGTGATGCGAATCGCCTGCGCCGGAAGAGAAGCCTACGATGCCGGTCGCGACAACGCGCTTTTGTACGACTGAAGGAAGAACACCACGCAGCGGAGGGACTGTAATGGCGGATCGAGATTCGATGTCGATGAACCGGAGCCTTTTTGATCTGGGAGCGCGTCTGGGCTCTTTGGAGGGCTACCTCTACGCGGAAGAGAAGGTGGAAAAGAGCTATCTCCCAGGCTGGATTGAGAATATCGTAGGTGAGTTTGGGAGCCTGCCGGCCGAAGTCAGGAGCGAGATAGCGAAAGATTACAGGGAAGTATGGAGAAAGGTCGAGGCTTTGGTGGTAAGGATTTACGGCGAGAGAGACGCTACGACGCTTCAAGTCAGAGGAATTCTGAAGAACGGATGACGCGCTCGAATTTCTACATACGCGGCTGTCGCCGCATCGGTCCCCTTCCCGCTAGCGCTTACCGTTAGGAATGAGAAGCTCGGCGAGCTTCCCGGCGTCTTCGACTCTGTCCAGATGTTGAATCGTCTCTTCGAGTTCCTCGATGCGTGCGAGGGAGAGGACTCGCGAGGCTAGCAGGCGAAATTTTTCGCTGACCTCCGCCGGTGTCATGGGATGCTTATCGCTGCCCTTGGCGTGAAGCACTTTGGCGGCGTAGCTATTCCCATCTCTCGTGCGGATCTCTAAGATCGCGCCGTGGCGACCCTCGTCTCCCAGGGCCTCAAGCTCGGGTTCTTCAACCACCTCGATCTTTTTCGTG
>VBLN01000297.1:4218-5816 GCA_005878685.1 Deltaproteobacteria bacterium
GATTTCTCCGTCACCTGATCGAAGAAGAAGTCCCGGTCGTGGAGCAAGACAGCAACGCAGTAAGGGAGGTTCATTTGCGCCGTGGTCAGGCTGTTAGGAGCATAAGGCCAACCGACATGGAGCTTGGTGGCACGCGTCGTGCGAATGGTGATTCTTTCCACGTTCTCCGCGCTGACCTCAGGGTGTTCACGGAGGATTTTTTTAAGCGCATCGATCGAAGTGTGATTGCTGCCGCAGCAGGGATAGGGTTTGAAGCCGACGTTCAAGGTCTGGAACTGTTCGCCGAGGTCGCGGGTCAGGTGGGACAGGTCGGGCTTGTCGCAGAAAGTCGAGCAGAAGCCTCCGTAAGGCGCCTCGAGAATATCCTCGATGCCGGTAAATCCTTTGGCCGCAAGCAACGCGCCATAGACACCCGCCTGTGAGGCCCTACCTGGGTGCATGCGCTTTACCATTGAGGCTTGTTGCGCAGCCATAAGGCCGGCGGCCTGAGTGCCGGCGATTCCCAGCGTGTGCAGTGTCCTTAACGGGTCGAGTCCGAGCATTTTTGCTGCCGCAGCTCCGGCAGCGAATGTGCCCGAGGTCGCCGTGGGATGAAAACCGCGGCGCAACTGGGAGGCGCCTCCTGTCATCGCCACGCGGCAGCCTACCTCGTAACCTACAGCTATGGCCGTGAGCAATCGCTTGCCGTTGGTCGCGCCGCCATGGCGTACCAGCGCATCTGCGGCGGGTATCGCTTCCGCACCCGGGTGGATGACGCCGACCCGGTGAAGGTCGTCCATTTCAAAGCTATGGATCAGCGTGCCGTTGGCCAGGGGCGCGCTTGTGCTCGGAACCTCCGCGCCGTCACCCCAGAGAAGAGCCCCCTTGCCCGCGCCTAGCTCCTTGGCGAAGTCCGTGACGATTTTTCCCCAAGGCAGCGTCGAGCCGAAAAGGGCGCAGCCGAGGGAATCGAGCAGGCAGAGCTTTGTGTGGGAGATGACTTCTTTGGGAATATCCCCGTAGGAAAGCGATGATACAAACTCGGCAAGCGCGCGCGTGGGCGAGACCTCAAGGCTCTGGCTCTTCAACATGGTCGTACGATGAATCGGATAGATTTTTGCCCATCCTCTATTGTATAGGTGGTTCATGTCAAGGCCGAGGAAAAGGGTGAGGGAGGAAAAGCGAAAATGAATTACAAGCCCTGCTGGTGTTTCCTTCCAGTTATCCTTTCTATCATGGCAACTCCCCATCTCAGCTTCGCCCAGACCGCCGGAGCGGTTCTCAAGCAATACGAAGGGCTGGACCCAAAGCAGCGTCAGGAGAAGCTCGTTGATGGCGCGCGTAAAGAAGGGTCGGTGGTCATTTACAGTTTTACTGCGGTCGATCAGCTCACGCCCCTGCTCGAAGAGTTTCACAAGAAGTATCCGCTTATTAAGCCGGAGCAGTACAGGGCCAACGCCTCCGGCGTTTTCAACAAGTTCGCCACCGAAGCGCGCGCCGGCCGGACACTCGCTGATGTCCTCGATATCTCGGCGGGCGAAGCCTATACGCTGCGGCAGATGGGGCTTATCAACCCCTATCTCTCTCCCTCGCGAGAAGGGATTCCAAAGGACTTTCTG
>VBLN01000297.1:5893-6467 GCA_005878685.1 Deltaproteobacteria bacterium
GCTACTCGACCCGAAATGGAAAGGGCGCTTCTCGCTCGACCCGGCTGACCAAGATCTTTTTGGTGCGCTGCTACTGTATTGGGGGAAAGAGAAGGCGCTTCAGTATTTCAAAAGCCTGGCGAAGCTCGAACCACGCATGGTCACTGGCCACACGCAGCAGGCCAATCTCGTCGGATCGGGCGAGATTCAGATGGCGCCGTGGCTTTACGGCTATCGCCCGCTCCAGTTAAAGGATGAGGGTGCTCCTGTCGAGGTGTTGCTCTTTGAGCCCGTTCTCACCAACCCCGCTTACCTCCTGCTGGCGAAGAATTCTCCTCACCCTCACGCGGCGGCTCTGCTGATAGATTGGGCGCTTTCTCCTGAGGGAGGGATGAAGTTTTTTGCCGAGAAATTCGGTCGCACGCCTACCAGGTCCGGACTCAAGGAGAGGTTCCCTCGACTTCGGGTGGAAAAATATCTCGTCGTCAAACCTGAGGTCGTGGGCCCAAACTTCAAAGAGTTCACCAAGCTCTATAACGAGATCTTTGCCATCGGTAAGTAGCGACGCCACGACATCCCCCCTGATTGACTTATT
>VBLN01000296.1:0-11656 GCA_005878685.1 Deltaproteobacteria bacterium
TGGTTTTAAAAGACGGCCGTACTCTCAACCACTTCACCCCGCATGCCTATGGCACCAAGCAGAACCCGATGGAAACCAAGAGCGTCAACGCAAAGGTGCGGGAGTTGCTGAAGCCGGTGCTCGGGCCATCACGGACCGAGGCTGTCATAGATCGGGTAAACGGTTTGGAGGGCGTGGCCAACGTCCAGGAGCTGCTGCCGTTCCTGACCCTGAAGCCGCAGGAGATGGCAGGCCCGGCCTGAGAGATACCCCCAGTCCGGCAGTTATAACAGTTGCACTCAATCGCCTCGCTCATGAATCGTGCTCGTGATCGTGCTGCGTGCAACTTGATTACTCCCAGGCTTTAGGGGTAAAGGCTATGATTGGTCGGTCGCAACAAACGGCTCCAGGGCAATCACAGACAGGAGGAAACGATGTACTTTACGTTTTCGAAGTTGCTACAATTCGCCACGCTTTCGACGGCGCTCGCCGTATTGACGGCAACGGCTGACGCCCAATCCCAGGGAAGCTGGACGACGAAAGCGCCGATCCCGCTTGCGCGCAACGAAGTGACGCTCGCGGCAGTCGGCGGGAAAATCCACGTGATCGGCGGCGGCGTCCAGGGCGTCGCAGGGACCTACCACGATGAATACGACCCGGCGACCGATCGCTGGCGCACGCGCGCCCCGCTGCCGCAAGCGCTCGATCACATCGGCACCGCGGTGCTGAACGGCAAGATCTACACGGTGGGCGGCTTCGTCGCGTCCGTCCATAAGGACGCGCAGCCTCACGTTTTTGAGTATGACCCTGCGGCGGACACCTGGCGTTCGCTCAGCCCGCTCAAGTCCGGTCTCGGCTCGGTGGCCGTCACCGTGCTCGACGGCAAGATACACGCGGCCGGCGGACGCAATCCCGCAGGCCAGACGGTGGCAACGCATCAGGTGTATGATCCCGCAGCCGACACTTGGAGCGAGCGCGCCCCGCTGCCCAAGGCGCGCGATCACATGGCGCTGGTCGCCGCCGAAGGCAAAATCCACGCAGTCGGCGGGCGCTTCGGAGCGTCTAACGATAAAACGGATATGCACGACATCTACGACCCAGCGACGAATTCCTGGACGTCGGGGCCGCCGCTTCCGACCGCACGCAGCGGGCTCGCCTACGCGCTCTATCAGGGCCTGATCCTGGTGTTGGGCGGCGAGCTTGCGCCCAACACGTTCGCCGAGAACGAGGCCTACGATCCGAAAACAAAAAGCTGGAAGACGCTCGCCCCGATGCCCGGGGGGCGGCACGGGACCGCCGCCGCGGTGACCGGCGGACGCCTCTACATCGCCGCCGGATCGTTGAAGCCTGGATCGGGACAGGTCACGGACCAGCTGATCGTCTTCAGCCTGCCCTGAGCGGGCGAGCCGCTGAAGACTATACGACGACCATGAGTACCCTATCGTGTGACATCAGGGTCATGACCTCGGGCGCCTTTACCGCAGCCTTTCTTGATCTCATCCCGCAATTTGAGCGCGATACCCGGAACAAAATCGTGGTAGCCGCAACGTCCATAGGGACCGGAGCCAACTCGATCCCGAGTCGGCTTCAACGTGGAGAACCGGTAGACGTTGTCATCGTAGCGGACGGCGTACTTGTCGGATTCATCAAGGAGGGCCTGATCATGGCCGAAAGCTATACTCCCCTCGCGCGCTCAGCCATCGGCATGGCCGTACGGGCGGGGGCGCCGAAGCCGGACATCGGCTCGGTCGACGCGCTGAAGCGCTCGCTCGTGCAAGCGAAATCCATTGCGTACTCCGCCAGCGTGAGCGGCGATTATCTCTCCACCGAGCTGTTTCAGCGCCTCGGGATATCCGACCAGATCATGGGTAAGAGCCGGAGAATCGAGGGCGAGCGAGTCGGCGCCGCGGTTGCGCGCGGAGAGGCGGAGATCGGCTTCCAGCAGACGAGCGAGCTACTTCCCGTGCCCGGGATCGATTATGTGGGGCCGCTGCCGCCCGAGGTTCAGAGAGTCTCTGTGTTCTCGGCCGGCGTCGCCGCAGGCACCAGGATTTCGGGAGCCGCTCACGCGCTTATCGGATTCCTCGCGTCGCCGGAGGCGGCCCATGCGATTACGAAAAGCGGCATGGAGCCAATCGCGCCTCAGGGGAGAAAAAGGGGATAAGTCCAATTTTGCGACGGTCGCCGACCAGAGACTGAAGCACGGAGTATTTCGATCCAAGGAGGTAGAGAACCATGGCGGTTAAGGTACGACGAGTAGTCACCGGACATGACGCAAAGGGGCGCGCCGTCGTCAAGATCGACGAAGTCTCCAAGAATGTCACTTCAAGCCGGCCGGGAGCGACTGCCTGTGTGATCTGGACCACGGAGTCTTTTCCAGTAAACAACGCAGGCGACGCCGACGAGGCGCTGAGGAAGGTCGGTACGACGCTGAAGAACGGAACGGTTTTTCGCGTCATCGAGTTCGCTCCCGGGGTGGCCCCGCGCAACCACAGGACGGATTCAATCGACTATGCCGTCGTGGTGTCGGGGGAGATCGACATGGAGATAGAAGACTCGGTCGTCCACCTGAATGCGGGCGACGTGCTCGTGCAGCGCGGAACGATCCACAATTGGGTCAACCGCGGCACCAAGCCCTGTGTGCTGGCTTTTATCCTTGTCGACGCCAAGCCAGTCGAGGTCGACGGTAAAGTCCTGAATGCCGTCGGTTAATCCGATTAAAGGGGAGGCTCAGGGTCAGGCTTAGTCACCACCAGGCAACAGTTATGAGTAACGAGTTTGGAGTAACGAGGATTGAGAATGGATGATGGAGGATGAAAACGGAAAGCTGAAGCGGAATTATTTATCATGGCCGGTTCGAAACCGTAAATTAGGGGGAGTTGCTTTGCTTTGACCACCACCGTATTGGGCCTGTATTTTTTGCGTCACAGGCTCCTTTAACTCCGCGAAAAGCATCATGGCTATTGGATCTTTGAAATTCAATCTAATTTTAAAGTTTCCAACATTCTTTATTTCTAACACTGCGACATGTGGCACCTCGAATGTTCCGTCAATCACTGAAGCAGTTATATGAGTCGTCAGGCCAAGACGGGCAACCGTACTTCTCCCATCTAAAATTGCCAATACGTTTGGAGGAGTTTGTATCGTTTCATAACTCGCTCCAAGAACAAATTGCCCTGGTTCCAATAAAAAGTCCTCTTTCGTGAGATCTATTTCCTTATATTTGAGATCCTGCCCGACAGTTAAACTTACAACCTGATTAGGTTCGGGCAGAAGCAGACCTTTGGCTAAGTGGATACGAATGCCGACCGGACGTATGTCTTTCTTATCAAAATCGGGCCCAATAATGATTTTGCCTTCATTGATATACTTCTCAATTGTTTGATGTGATAAAAACATGAGATCCAGTATTACATGAAATCTTTTCTTTTGCTAAATGGGTGGGCCGTGGGGCCTTGCTGCGGCCAGCTGGAAATTTCGATGGTAGACCCCAGCGCGCGCCAGGATAAACCGACATGACGTTTTGCAAGCACACTACGCTCGAACTGTTGCCGGAAAAGAAAAAAAGAGTGCGGTGCCGGCAGTGCCATTTGACCATGGACAGCGAGGAGCTGGGAGACGGCTATTGTCCTGAGTGTTTCGAGACCTCCGGCAAGAGACAATATGAATTCGAGGAGATGGAAACGGAAGGGCGAGGTGTCGCCCGATACAGGTGCCAGGAGTGCGATGCGATCGTCGAAAGTGCGTAGCCAACTCCATGAAAGCTGAAAGCCGAAAGATGAAAACGGAGAAAATAATCGTATCACTTCCACGTTTTGAGAATTCCCGAGTAACGAAAAAACCGTGATCGCGCTCGCGAAGCGTGCTCGTAAAAAACACATTTGGGACGAAGACGACACCGATTGCGCCGGAAGTCTTGGCGATGTATATCATACACCACTATGGCCATGAAAAGGACCCAACTTTATCTCGATGGAGAGATGGCGAGGACCCTGGGGACGCTAGGCCGGTAGAAGGGCAAGACGGTCTCAGAGCTTGTGCGAGAGGGCGTAGAGGAAAAATACATGAGCAGGAAAGATCTCGATGGCGAATGCAACGAAAATTATCTTGACAACCCTCACTTAACGCTACGCGAATCCAAGAAACCCGTAAGGAGGTGAGCCATGCGTTTTTTGCTGAAGGTCAACATTCCCGTTGAATCCGGGAACGCGGCCGCGAAGGCCGGGAAGCTCGGCGCGACCATCCAATCCATTCTGGCAGATTTGAAGCCGGAGGCTGTCTATTTTACGGACAACAACGGTCAGCGCGCCGGGTTCATTTTTCTCGAGATGCAAGATGCTTCTCAAATCCCAGCCATCGCCGAGCCGTGGTTCCTTGCGTTCAATGCGAGCATTGAGATTCATCCGGTCATGGTACCGGAGGACCTGGCCAAGGCTGGCGGCAGCATTGAGAAGGCGGTCAAGAAATACGCCTGAACCTCGGGCTAACCGAGGGTCTGGCTTGCATCGCTGAATGAAACGAGAGCTCCGACAGATTGCGAAGAGATTACTCTCGACATCTACTGGCTCGGAAACGAAAGCCTCGAAGAATCCGACAATCTTCCGGACCCCGATGTCCTTGCCCAGGAGATCGTCGTCCTTCGACTTGTTAAGCCTCGCTCAGGACGACCCCGAGCCAGGGCCAGAGCGATCCCCTGAAAGGCGTCGAGGGGTCGAAGATCTCGAAGCCGCCCTGGAACCATTCCGCGAAACCGCTAGCGATCTAAGCGCGAACAGTGATAAGAGTGGCGAGTTGTAGAAGTCTGCTCCGGAATTTCCGCGATAATGAGTAAACATCTTTCAACAGCCGTCGTGGAGTTCATCAAAGTTTGGGGCCTAGTCACGTTGATCGTTGTTGCGGGGTTCGTAGTTGCCTACCAGTATGTGGGTGCCCCGCCGCCCAAGGTCGTTCGAATCGCAACGGGAGCAAAGAACGGGGCTTACTATGTCTTCGCCCGACGATACGCGCGCCTGCTCGCGAACGACGGCATTTCCCTTGAAGTTGTGTCGACCGCAGGCTCCGTGGAGAATTTTGACTTGCTCAAAAAGGGGGAAGTGTCATTGGCGCTTGTACAGGGAGGCAGCGCGACGGATGACGATAAGGAACGTTTCGAATCGCTTGGAAGCCTGTTTCTCGAGCCCGTTTGGATCTTTACTCGTAAACAGAAGCCCGTTAGACGATTTTCAGAATTGAAGGGAAAACGCGTGGCGGTCGGCGCTGCCGGAAGCGGCACTTATCTTCTGGCAATGCAGCTACTTTCCGCCGCCGGCATTACGGAATCCAATGCGACATTGATCCGGGGGGACGCGGCACAGGCTGTTACATCGCTGTCGCAAGATGAGATCGACGCCGCCTTTTTTGTCGCCTCTCCTGAGGCGCCGGTGATTCAGAGCCTTTTTCAAAAACCGACCATCGAACTCCTCGACTTCGACCGGGCACCTGCTTACGCTCGTTTGTTTCCTTTTCTAACTCTGGTGACGCTCAACGAAGGGATGATGAATCTAGAGTACAATGTTCCGTCCCACGACACCACACTCGTCAACCCGAGCCTGATTCCGGCGCTCCTGAACGCAATGACCAGAGTCCATCGGGCGGGAGGCGTGCTGGAGCAAAAGCGGCAGTTTCCGTCGGTCGACTTCGTCGACCTGCCTCTGAACGAAGATGCCCGGCGCTATATCACGAACGGGCCGTCTTTTCTGTTCCGCTGGTTGCCCTACGGAACGGCCGTGCTCCTGGACCGTCTCAAAATACTGGTCCTACCTTTCTTGGCTTTGATCCCGTTGTTTAGAATTGGCCCGCCACTTTACAATTGGCGGGTTCGGTCGAAGATTTATCGCTGGTATGCGGCGGTTCGGGAAATCGACTCTATGGTCCGGAAAGAGACGATTGCCGGAGATGCGGAATCCGCCATCGATCGATTGAAAGAGCTTGAGCGCGAGGTCGCTTCCGTTTCGGTTCCTCTGTCCCATACGGGGGAATTGTACCACCTGCGCTTGCACATCCGCTTTCTGCAAGAAAAACTTGAAAAGCTTGCACGCGAATCGTCGCAAACGGGTACCCTACGGCGGCGCGGGTCATCTCCGGAGTAGTAAGCGGTCAGACTGAGAGTGCAAAAAGGCACTGGGAGTCTTTTCTAAGCCTTCCTCGAAGAATCCTCGCCCGCACCTGATGTTCTTGCTCAGGAAATCGTCGTCCTTCGACTTGTTAAGCCTCGCTCAGGACGACCCCGAGCCAGGGCCAGAGCGATCCCCCTGGAAGGCGTCGAGGGGTCAACGACCTCGAAGCCGCTCTCGATACGAACCACAATATGTATACTGCCGCAATTTTTATTTTCTCTTCGCTCATATTTTGGGCAATGTGAGGCAGCGAATAGCCCCCATAGCAGCTTGACGGATGTTATAAACAACTTATCCACATAAGTTTGTGGATAACGCAGGATTTGAAAGACCGCCGCACGCAATTCGAGAATTTTTTTCTTGCCTTTTGCTATTGCTGCTGTACTCTGCGTTTAACACTTCACGTTCGTCACTGAAACTTTTTTTATCGGACCGTTCTAAAGCACATTCGCACTTCAAATCGGAAGGAGATAGACCATGGAGTTTGTTTGTCGGCGCTGCAACGACTTTACAAAAACACCGTCTCGCGTCACAACGGAAGACCGAGGGGTTGTTCTGCTTGATATGCTTGTATGCCCTTCATGTGCGCGGCTAGCGAAGCGTCTGGGGCTTCCCACAGTGAAAATGGAGTCCGCGAAAAGAGCCGCCAAGAGAAAAGGTCTCCAGACGGTGACAGACGGCAAGCAACAACCTGTTCAACTTCGACCTTCGATTCGCCGAACTGCTTAACTTCGCTGCCTGACGACTTCAACGTTTCACGCAATCATTTACGCAGAAGGTTTTGCACCCGTCCGCGCAAGCACGCAAGGGAGATCGACACCACCCCCGCTATTTTTTCATGCTCGCGCGAAATTTATTCCAAGCCGCGATGCCGGCCTCGGCAGCCTTTTCATCCACACCCTGGGGCAATCCGGCGACGCCCACGGCGCCCACCAACCGGTTAGCCACGGCCAGCGGCAGCCCGCCTCCAACGAGGTAAACTTCGCCGGGGTACATGCCCATGATGCCGAAGTAGCGGTCGGGGCGGGTCTTCGCGAGTTCCGCCGCTGTTTCCGTACGATCGCGCAAGACGAGCGAAGCGTAGGCTTTGCCTTTGGCGAAGCGTTCGAGGTGAAACGAAGCGCCTTCCATCCGATCTGCGGAAATGAGTTGCCCCTCCTCGTCGAGAACGACGACGGTCATGGTCAGTTTCTGTTCCCGCGCGTAGGCCACCGCCGTGTCGATGATGACGCGCGCCTCCTGAAGCGATAGCGCCGTCGGCGGCGCCAGCGGCCGCGGCGCTTCGGCGGCCGACACGGTGACGGCATGGGCAAGGTATCCGACTACCAGAGTCAGACAGAGCGCGGATAATGTTTTCATGGGCTGCCTCCTAAAAATTAGCGTTCGAGCGGCAGGATCTTAACATCGCCGCGCGGGATGGACAATAAGAAATTTCAGCGGAGAAAAGTCGAGGTCTGCGGCCCGGCCGGGATATTTTAGCAATCCGCGAGAGGTAGCTACGACCTTGGTCGCTAGCCCGGTCTCAAGGCCCTCGCGCTTGAATTCTTTCAGCACCCCATTGACGGCTCTCTTTTACGTGGTACAGAAAGGGTCATTCATTGCGACGACTCGCTCGGACAGAGGATTTTATGGCTAACACATACAGGAAAACGCAAGGCGAAGGTACTTGGCACTTTTGCCGCAACTGTCCCCATTGGCCGATCACCAACTATGTTGAGCAGCCCACCGCCCCAAGCACCGGGGAGATGTGTAGCGAGTGTGAAACGAAGCGGCGCGAAGGAAACTGCCGCTAAACCGCGCATAGCTTTCACATAGGACCGGCTCCCCTGGATGACGGGCTAGCTGCCCTCTAATTCGCGACAATGGCTAACTTGTATTACAACGATCGGCTTATTATCGCCTACGCGTCGATAAACCAAAGCACCAAACTCTGGAGTCCGGGAGCTGAAATCAGTTGGAAACGCGACGGCCGGCGGCACTCGCACACCATCGGCGGGCTGTCGGATCGATTCAAAACTTCTGAGGAAGTAGAGAGGTTTGTCATAGGTCTCGCCAAAGCATGGATTGACGCTAACCCGCAACTCGGAGAGCCATAAAGGCCAACTTCGACTCTTCCGTCCGGCTCAGAGACGACAAAAATGGGCTCGGAGAGCTAAACCATGTAGAGGATATTATTCCTGTTCTGCTATTGACGTAGCCCTGTCAGAGCGATAAAAGTGAGGTTGCTATGATTAGCGGCCCTAACTATGCTCAAACCCTTCGGGCTATCGGCCAGGAGCTGGAGGCGTTTAATTTGAAATACTTCGAACTCAAGCGCGAAGGGAAAGACTATCTCGTCCGAGCTGCGGCATCCCCCGAACCACTGGAACTGCGGTATACCCCTGAAGATATAGGGCGTCTTGAGCGTCAAGGGCGGGCAAAACGTAGCGACCCTACTGGGACATCTGATTTGTCGACTGTGTCCCAAGCCCTGCGTGCGATCGGTGAGTATATCGATCGCAAAGATTGTCGCCTTCTAAGGATCTCCAGGCAGATCGTCTGGGGCAGTACCTTTGCTCAGTATCGAGTATCAAACGGGCACGCGTGATCGCAAAACGGAGGAAGTTCGAGCCTCCGATCTCTATGACCTTGGTATCCGCATGTACAAACAGCGGGATCAAGGAAGGGCCAGAATCGTTTGATGGGTCTTGCTTCTTGCCAAACTCCTTTATCACGTCATTAACAGACGTGAGTCACGACATGAGATCCTTTTTCTTTTCCTCGAACTCGGCCTTCTCGATCTCGCCCCTTGCGTAGCGCTGCTTTAGGATCTCCAGCGCTTCCGACGGCTTCTTCCCTCGGCCGGCCGATAGAACAAATCGGACCACGAGTGCTATGCCCCCGATGAGCAGGCCCCAACCTCCGCCATGCCAGTAATAGTGCCACCCCCATGGTTCGCGGCCCGGGGATGGCCACGGTCCCTGAATCAAAAACGCGCCCGCCGACAGCAAAGAAATCATCACGCCTCTCATCGATATAATATAGATGGATGCAATTCCAACGGCAATGGCAGCGTCACGACTCACTGTTTGATCGTGAAGTTGCAGCCTGCTCATTGACATGCCCTCTGGGCAGGCTAAACTCCTTTTATCACTGACTAGCGAGGTTACCCTCGGGTTCCGTTCTTGACCGGCCCTGCGTAGAGACGAATGGCTTCCAAGGTACAACAGCTCCGCGATCGCGCGAAACAGATTGCGCGCCACCCGCGCACCAAAAAGATCGCGCTCTGGATTGCCTCGATCCTCGTCGCGATCGGAATCCTGGGGGCTCTCGTGGCGCCTCCCCTGCTCCGACACAAGCTTGCAGCCGAGCTATCCAAGAGGCTCCATCGCGACGTGGCCATCCAGCAAGTTCGCATCAACCCGTACGCGATGTCGATCGCGATCCGCGGCTTCTCGATCGCCTTTGACGAGCTCTATCTCGACGTGGAAATGCGGTCGGTGATTCAGCGGGCGCTTGCGATCAAGGAACTCCGACTGTCGAGGCCGTACATCAGTCTCATTCGTAACAACGACCGGACTTACAATTACCAGGATCTGGTCAACGAAGTCATGGCCGGCCCGCCGGGCCCGTCGGGTCCGCCGCCACGCTTTTTGCTTGAAAACATAAAAGTGATAGACGGCAAGATCGACTTCGACGACCGGCCGGAGCGGACCAAGCACACGCTGTCTTCGATCCGCATCGACGTGCCGTTTCTTTCCAGCTTGCCCCATGACGTCGATGTCAAAGTCAAACCGGCTTTTTCGGCGCTCCTCAACGGAGCTCCTATACAAATAGGCGCCGATACCGAACTCTTCAAAGATTCGCACGAAAGCACGGTTCGGATAAATATCGACAAGCTACAGATCCCCAAATACCTCGACTATTCCCCCGTGGAACTGAACTTTAAAGCTCCCACCGGCCAAATCGACGGTAGACTCACCGCGGCCTTCAGAACATCCAAAGACAAGCCGTCCGTGCTCTCGGTCTCCGGAGATCTCACGTTGAAGGACTTGGTCTTGCGGCAAAAAGAAGCCGTTGCTGAGTCTCCCGTCACTGGAATTGGCGATCGAGGATTTTGAGGTTTTCGCCAATCGGGCCGCCTTTCGCGCCGTAAAGGCACAGGGGCTGGAACTGAGTTTGACACGTGATCGCAACGGCAGGTTGAACCTTGCGTCCCTGGTGGAAAAGCCGCAGCCAACCGGACCTTCGCAGCCGAAAAAGGAGGGCCCGCCCTTCGGTTACCGGGTGGGCGAAATCCTGCTCGAATCGGGCACACTCCATTTTGTCGATGCGGCGCCGGAGCGTCCGTATCAGGCAACGCTGAGCAACGTTCGTCTCAATGTCAAGAATCTCACCAACGAGCCGGAGAAAAAGGCCGATGTGGAGCTTTCATTCGATTCTGAAGCGAAGGGGACTAAAGAGCAGCGCGGCAAGGCGTCCAGCGGCGCCAGAAGCGACAGCAAAGGGACCGTGAGATTGATCGGCACCGCCGGCGCCAATCCCATCGCGGCGCGGTTCAATCTCGAAGCGCAGGGGCTCGAACTCCCGCCGATCGAACCGTATCTGGCCGGGCAGGTTAATTTCGTGGTGACCAGAGGAAAGGCAGGAACCAAAGGGAATCTATCGCTAGAATCCGGCCGCGAGGGCCCGCTGAAGGTCGGCTATGAGGGCAGCCTCCAGATTTCGGATTTCACCGCCATCGACCGAGACACTACTCAAGATCTGTTCAAGTGGAAGTCTTTGGATCTTCGCGGCTTCCAATGGGCTATGTCGCCATTGCAACTGAGAGTCAACGAAGTCAATCTCGCCGATTTCTACGCGCGCATCTTCATTGGCCCCGACGGCAAATTCAATCTGCAAAACCTGGCCGCCGAAAAAAAAGAGCCATCGGAGACGACAGCGGCGTCCGCAGCGCCAAACCAGGCTGACGCACCGGCCCCGTCCGGCGCGCGGCGCGTCACCATCGGCCAAATCAACCTGCGAGGAGGCGACGTCCACTTCAGCGATTTCTTCGTCAAGCCGAATTATTCGGCCAACCTCGCCGCCGTGCAAGGAACGATCTCGGAGCTGAAGCCTGAGACCCCAGGCGATTTGGCAATCCAGGCCAAGCTCGACAACGCCGCGCCGGTCGACGTCCGAGGCAAGATTAACCCGCTCGGAAAAGATCTCTTTATGGATCTTAATGCCGACGCCAGGGATATCGATCTCAGCCCTTTCACGCCCTATTCCGGCAAATACCTCGGCTACGGCATCACTAGCGGCAAGCTCTCTTTCCAGGTTCAGTACAAGCTCGCGGAGCGAAAAATGCAGGCGCAAAACCAAATCATTCTCAATCAGCTGACGTTCGGCGACAAGATCGAGAGCCCGCAGGCGACGAAGCTCCCGGTCTTGTTGGCCGTCGCGCTGTTGAAAGATCGCAATGGCGTGATCGACGTCAACCTTCCCATCGGCGGCTCGCTGGATGAGCCCCAGTTCAGCGTCGGCGGAATCGTGCTCAAACT
>VBLN01000296.1:11722-13708 GCA_005878685.1 Deltaproteobacteria bacterium
ATCTTACGGCGGACGCCGGATCGCGGCTCAAGACGCTCGCAACCGCTATGGACAACCGGCCGGCGTTGAAGCTCGAGATCAGCGGTCGCTTCGATCCTGTCAACGACCTGGAAGGCCTCAAGCGAGTCAAGATCGAAAGGAAAGTCAAAGCCCAAAAGATGAAGGAGCTCACCAAACACGGAACGGCTCCAAAATCCGTGGACGAGGTCCGGATAGACGGCAACGAATACGAACGTTTGCTGAAGGCCGCGTACGGCGAGGAAAAGTTCCCCAAACCGCGCAACGTCGTCGGGCTGGCGAAAGATTTGCCTGTTCCTGAGATGGAAAGTCTCATGCTCAAGTACGCCCAAGTCGCCGACGAAGAGCTGGGCGAGCTCGCCAATCGGCGGGCTCAAGCGGTAAGAGACTATTTGTTAGAGGTAGGAAAGGCCGGCGTGGACCGCCTCTTCATTGCCGCGTCCAAGGCGGTCGCCGGCGATGAAAAGGAAAAGAAGGCAAAAGCGAGCCGGGTAGATTTCGCCTTGCGCTAAAGCGATCACGATACCTTGCGAAAATACAGGATGCTCAAAGCGCCATCTATTTACGCCCGTTTTTGTCACTCTGCCCGCCTGTTGTCATTTTTTGTTCATCTGTGTCCCTAGTCGACCCAAAGAACAACCCCCGGCGCTTCCGCATTCCATTACAAAACAATAAGTTAGAGTCTCACCGATCACTGGCATAATCGTTGCGTCCTTCCAGGCTTAAGAAGCGGTTATGACTAGCACGCACACAGACCTCAGCTTTTTAACCCTCGGCCAGGCCGCCAACATTCTCCAAGTTTCAAAACGCACTCTTCATCGCCTGATCCAAAGAAAGCAAATGCCGGGCCTCAAGATTGGCGGCCAGTGGCGGATTCGAGAGAGCGAATTCAGTAAATGGGTTGCGGCCAATGAAAAACTGACTTTGAGTTGAGATCAAGAAGGCTGGGTCTATTCAGCCGAGCTTGGTGAGTGGCAGCTTCGATAAATCAACTATGAGCCCGGCTGGATCGCTCCAGCCGGGCTTTTTTTCTTTTATCAGTTACTTATGATCTTCAAGACATTCTCAGATCGATTGGGCGTTCTTCTGGTCAAGGATGGTAGGAAGAATTGGCTCGCCATGTCGGCTATTTTTTTCTTCATCCTCTCCCCGGTCCTTCTCATGGCCATCTTTAGCTATTGGAAAACGCGCCAGGACTTAACCAGTTTCGCTTTATCCCAAAGGCAGGCCATCGCCTATCTGGCAGCAACGACGCTGAAAGAGAAACTCGATCGCCTGGTGGACATCAGTGTCTCGCTCGCCTCTCGAGTGCGATTTCGCCAATTAGTTAGCGAAGGCAAATGGGGTGAGGCGGTCCAGATCCTAAGCGGCGTGTCGAAGGATTTTCCGTTCGTTGACCGGGTTTTTCTATCCGGTCTTGATGGGACTCTAATGGTGGATACTCCGGCGCTCCCTGACGTGCGAGGAAAGAATTTCGCAAACCGAGATTGGTATCAAGGCATCAGCAAGGATTGGAAGCCCTATGTCTCTGAAGTTTATCAGAGAGCCGCAGAGCCTCGATATAACCTGGTCGCCATAGCGGCTCCTATCAAGGCTGAGAATGGAACCCTCGTGGGGATACTTGGACTGCAGGTCAAATTAAATTTTTTGCTTGAATGGACTAAGAACATTGAGGTAGGACCCAACGGCTTTGTTGTTATCGTGGATAAGCAAGGAAAAATTGCCGCGCACCCCAAGTTTGCGCCTCAAGGAGAGATTGTGGATTACTCTCGGGTTCCTGCCGTCCAAAAGCTGCTTCGCGGCGGGCGGGGCGTCGAACTCCTCACCAATCCCATTGAAAAGGAGGAGCAAGTCGCCGCCTATCAGCCGGTGCCAGGATACGGCTGGGGGGCTATCGTCCAGCAACCCACTCTTAGCGCTTTTACCGTGCGCGACAGCAGTTTGAGGAGCATCTTGGTTGCCTATGGC
>VBLN01000301.1 GCA_005878685.1 Deltaproteobacteria bacterium
GCCGACGCAATGGATGCGGTCGGACAGAGCGTTGTACTCTTTGGCGAAGTGGTCGTTGGCGGCGCGGCAAGCCGCGACGCAAAACTCGGGCTCGCGCAGCTTGGCGATGTTGCCGGAGCCGGTAGGGAAGAGCACCGCCTCCTCGATGTTGTATTCGTCCATAATCTTGAGCCAGGTCTCAACCTGCTGGGCCGGACTCATGCCCCGGTCATAGCCACGGTAACCAAGGGTATCGAACAGCTCCGTGTCGAAAGGCTGATCGGACGGCCAGAGGCCCGTCTCGCGGCGGTTCCAGGGCGGTTCCAAATATTTGCGGATGTCCATTTGGCGTTCCAACACATGTCCATCGGCGTCTATGACGGGCGGCCAGTCAACCATGTTTCTCCTCCTTCAATGAGCTCACTATTGCCTAATAGCTGTTGCTGTTTTAACAGAATTTACTTGAGAATCTCTTTCAGTCTGGCCACCAGCGCGGAATCGAGCGCGAAGATTTCGCCGACGCCCCGCTCCAGCTGCGGGCCGTCCAGGGGATTGATCTCCAAACTGGCTTTTTTGGCTTCCGCCAGCAGCTCTTGATCCTTCATAGCTTCCATGAACGCTTTGCGCAAGATCTGCACGCGATCTTTCGGCGTTCCTGGAGGAAGAGCCAAGGGGCGGACCGTCGGACCATGAACCTGGACTACGACGCGGATTAATTTTTTTGCCTCTTCGGTCTTCGCGAAATTGATCGCTAAGGGCACCCGGGCTAACTCCGGATGCGCAGTCAGGGTCTCCTGTAGAACGACGATGAGCGCTCCCGATTCGAGCTCCTTGCGCCAAGTGGCTCTAAAAGACTGCCATGAATTGCTCAGCCCTTGAATCTCGCCGCTGTTGAAGGCGAGCCGGACGTCCGCGGTTCCCTTGTATCCCGAGACGAGCTGGACCGGCAGACCGATGGTCGCCTTGAGCACATTGGGAAGGTCGTCCGTGCCCGAGCCTGTGGATACCCCACCCAACTTGATCGGGGTCTTGGCGGCCATCAATTGCTCCGCGCTGGCAATGCCGCTCGCTTTGGCGATGCCAAGCATGAACTCATCCTGGGCCGGGACTCCAATGTACTCGAACTTGCGCGCGTCGAACTCGATCCCAGGTTTTTCAAGCAGCTGTTGGAGAAACAGTCCGCCGATAAAATGGCCGATCGTGAGACCGTCGGGCTTGGCAACTTTGTAGACATGATTGGCCGAAATCAAACTTCCGGCCCCGGCCATGTTTTCTACCGCAACGGTCGGATTCCCGGGTACATGTTTCGAGAGGTGCCGGGCGATGACCCGGGCGTAGGTATCGTAGCCGCCTCCGGCGGAAAAGCCGACAATGATTCGGATCGTTTTCCCCTTGTAAAAGGACTCTTGTGAAGAAGCTGCGCTGACGCTGAAAGCGAGGGTCAAGCCGATGACGATGAGCGCACTGAAAATTTTTCTGCCCATGGTCGTTTCTCCTTATGTGCCAAGGATGCTGAGCTTATCCGATCTTAAATCGGCCAACCATGCTGCGAGAGATCGATTGGATTGCCGTCGGGATCATGAACCCGGTATTCGGCCTCGCGGTTTGGCGGTCTCTTGTCGATATCAGTCGCGGCGTTGAGCTCTTTGCATACGTCTCGAAGGCCGGCGACATCCTCGACCTCGAAACCGAAATGGTATAATCCGGGCTTCAACTGCGTCCCTTCTACCTTCCGCTCAGGCCCGATGGGTATGATGGCCAGGTTGATGTGCCCATCCGACAGGTAGGTTGCGGTGCCTATTCCCTGAACAATCTTCAGTCCGAACGCCGTGGTATAAAAGTTGACCAGTTTCCCCACGTCTTCTGTAAGAATTGCAAGATGTCGGATGCGTGCCATTTGGTTCTCCTCCTTTGCAATTCACTCTCAGCCAGGCGCATCTTACGAAATCTCCAACTCCCGTGACAAGAGGTTCTTTGAGGAGTCGCTCGATCTCCGTTTTCTTTTCATTTGTTATTTGATCTGTGTATAGTCTGTTGCTGCGCTTCATTTTATTTCAGCGGGTTCAATCTTGCGCCGGGAAGAATTACGCGTTCTCCTAGTCGTTTGCCTCGGAACCTTTTTCCACATTCAGAGTGTCGGCAGCATCAGCGTATCGCTCTCGGCGATCCAAAAAGAATTTGACACCACGTTGGCGGCCGTCCAATGGATCGGCTTGATGGGAGCGATCATGCTCTCCAGCCTCTCGCTTGGCTTTGGCCGGGCGGGCGACCTCGTCGGACGAAAGGCGATTTTCAAAATAGGACTCACTCTGTACGCGGCGGGCGCGGGTCTAGCGGCGGTCTCCGGAACGTTTCCGCAATTGCTCGCGTTCCGCTGCCTCATGGCGCTCGGCTTGGCCATGGCAGCACCTCTGGCCGGGGCTATCATCGCCTCCGTCCACAGCCATGAGAGCAGAGGACGGGCTCTGGGTTTGTTGGCTGCCTCCATCGCGTTGGGCAGGACGACTGGACCGACGATCGGCGGGCTCATTCTTCAACTTTGGGGATGGAGAGCGGTGTTTATTGCCAATTGCCTTTTTGGGATGGCGACCTGTCTGACTTTGTTTTTGATCCTTAAAGGCAAGGAAGAACGCCGTAAAGTTTCGTTTGATTATTTGGGTGCCTTTTCCTTGGTCGTCGGCTTTCCTTCAGTTCTCATCGCGCTGACTCTCGGGACGCGCGCGGGCTGGGATGCCCCGGAGATTATGCTCTGGCTTAGCTTGGCTGCGGCGGGCATCATCGGTTTCGTATGGCGAGAGTTGCATGCGGAAACGCCCCTGATGAACCTCCTCTATTTCAGGAGTATTCCCCTTGTAAGAGCCATGTTGTCGTTGGTGCTTGCGACGCTGGCGTTCTACCCGGTCTCTATCTTCGGCCCTCTTTACCTGCTCAACGTCATTCGGGTTTCCCCGCTTTCGGCCGGCCTCGCCATGGCGACACTTCCTCTCTGCACCACGTTGCTCTCGCCGTTAAGCGGCAGGCTGGCGGATCGGTTAAATCCCCGGTGGGTGGCGATACTCGGTCTGTGCATCATTCTTTTGGGCGTGTTCTTCTATGCGAAACTCGGCGAGGGCTCGAGTCTCGTTTGGATCGTTACCGTTCTCTCTATTTTGGGGGCTGGCATCGGCCTCTTCGTCCCCGCAAATGAAAAGGCCGCCTTTTCCACGGTTCCGAGCCGAGATTACGGAATGCTTTCCGCCATACTGACCGCGTTTGGCACGGGTTCCGGCGCGTTAGGCACGACTGTAGCGGTAGCGCCGGATGAGCGGTGATGCCGGGGGATTCGCGTATGACCAGCAATTTGCCTTCTCTTCACTTCTGCCGCTGGCCGCTCTAGCCGTCGTTGTCGCCATGGTGGGGAAACGCGAGTAAGCGGTTTGAGTGCTTCGCCGGCCGTATGAGAGGACAAGTACCGCTCTTAAGTCTTGCGCTGCAACAGCGGCCTAAGTTAAGAAGTGACTGACACGGCAGCATAGAGCAATGGCAGTGAAATATCGTTACGTGTCAGGTGACTCTCACCTGGAAATCGATTCCAAGCATTGGACAGGCCGCGTTCCCGCCCAATATCGCGAGCAGGCGCCGCGGCTTATCCACCTGCCGGATGGAACCGACGCGTGGGCGATCAACAACAAGGTGGCTCGACCCGCGGCCGCCGCCGACCTCTACGGTGGCAAGGGCCGCGATCATTACGTCCCCTTCGGCGCTAGGTACGAAGGAACGCCGGGGACGGGCAGCTCCGAGCAGCGGCTCCGCGAGCAGGATCGAGACGGCATCGACGCCGAGGTGCTGTTTCCGTCGCAGCAGGGAGGCCCCAAGCTTTGGCGTCGCATCCCGGACGACGCCGCGTACAAGACGGTCGTTCGCGCCTACAACGATTGGCTCGCGGAGGAGTACTGCGCTGTAAACCCGGACCGTCTTATCGGCGTAGGGATCTTGCCATTGACGCATGAGGTAGCGGACACCACCCAAGAGGCGGAGCACTGCGCTAAAATCGGTCTCAAGACCGTTCTTCTCCTGGGATTTCCAAGTGGCAAACCCTACCCTTCGGACGAAGACAATCGTTTCTGGGCGGCAGCGCTCGACTTGAATATGCCGGTAAGCGTTCATGTCGACCTCGACCGCTCGGGAGAACGGGCTGGTCCTCTTTTCAAGTTCCCGTTGGAGCCCAAAGGCATCATAGAAAAGATCGATACCGGGCTGGTCGACCAGGTGGCGCGCTACGGCCCGTCGCGGGGAAGCGGCTCCGTCGCGGCGGCCCAGTGGATCCTATCGGGACTCTTTGACCGCTTTCCGAAGCTCCGGATTTTCTTCGCCGAAAACCAAATCGGCTGGATTCCTTTCTTCCTGCAGGGGGCGGACGTGCGCTATGACCGCCATTACCGGTGGGCCGAGCGCCTTCTGGGATTCAAGCCTCTGAGCCGCCCTCCAAGCGAATACATCCGCGAGCATTGCTTCTGGGGCTTTCAATTCGATCGGATCGGGGTCGAGCTGCGCCACAAAATCAACGTGGATCGCCTCATCTGGGGCTCCGATTTTCCGCACCAGGAATCCGACTGGCCTGATTCCATAGGCGTTATTGAAAAAAATTTCGCCGGCGTGCCGGCGGACGAGAAGCACAAGATGGTGTGCGGCAACGCGGTCGATTTCCTCCGCCTGGCACAAACCTAGTAATTTCCTAGTAATTTCGGAATTTCCGGGGACAGTATACTTAATTTCCTTTTTTACCCCCCTTCTTGCGTCCGGCAATGTAAGAACTGCAATAGGCTATGGAATAACTTCAAAAGTTCAAACCGTTCTGAAAATTCAAGTCATTGAAAGCCGGCTTTAGGATCGAGACCTTTGATCAGCCGTAAAGAAAGGAGACTGCCGTGAACAAAATAGATCTCTCTCGCTTTTCCTTGGAAGGCCGGACCGCCATCATAACCGGCGGTAGTGGTGGCATCGGAAGGGCTTGTGCCTCTGCGTTTGCAAAGGCTGGCGCCAACGTTGTCATTGCGTCCCTTCCGCCGGATTCGATCCCGCCTGTGGTACAGGAAGTAGAAGCGCTAGGGGTGGAGGGCCTCGGATTGGCGACCGACGTTTCAAATGCCGAGCAGGTAAAGTCCATGGCGGACCAAACGCTTTCAAAGTTTGGCCGTGTGGATGTCCTGGTCAACGTGGCCGGAGGTTCTTATAGCCGAAACCCCTATGTGCCCTCATTCAAACGCGCACCTTTGCTCGACCTGGCTCCGGAAGACTTCATGAGGGTCTATGAAATCAACACCAAGAGCGCTTTTCTCTGTGCCAAGGCCGTAGTCCCGGCGATGAAGGCTTACGGGAAAGGAAGCATCATCAACATCGGATCGATCTCTGGGCGTGGAACCAAGAAGGAAAGAGCGGACATGGCCGCCTATGGTTCTGCCAAGGCTGCCGTGATGAACCTAACCCTTCACATGGCGCACCAGTGAGAGCCGGAAGTACGGGTCAACTGCATCGCTCCAGGCATTATCGACAAAAGGATCGCGCTCGGACGGGCCGGCAGGCCCGATGAAGTAGCCAGCGTGGCGCTATTTCTGGCTTCGGACGCATCCGGCTTTGTTAGCGGAGCCATTATTGACGTAACCGGGGGGGAATGAAAATCAGGCTGTTGAAACTCCGTGCTTGTGATCGTGGCTCGTGCTCGGGCTGAAAAGAACACGAACACGGACACGAAACTACGGAGGGCGGCTTCGAAGTTACACGAACACGAAATTGCGCGCCTTTTATCTGAGACCTCTTTGATCAGCCTGTTATTTTTAGTGGTAGCCACGGCTTAAAACAATTTCTTGGACTTTTCCTGGCGGCTCAGTATACTGCCCGCAGGCAATTATTCGGAGGCCATGACCGATCAAGCGAAAATTCTCGTCGTTGACGACTCGGCCGATATCGTGGAGATCCTGGCTGATCTCCTGAAAGCCAAGGGTTACGCAGTCTGCACCGCCGGCACCGGCCTGGAGGCCCTTGCACAAATCGAGCGCGAGCGACCGGACCTCGTGCTCCTCGATGTGATGATGCCGAACATGACGGGCTATGAAGCTTGCAGGAAGATCCGGGAGAATCCCGCGACGGTGTTCCTGCCGGTGGTCATGCTGACCAGCATGGACGCGAATGTGGAACGGATCAACGGCATCGAAGCCGGCGCCGATGATTTCCTGAGCAAGCCGCCAAACCCCCCGGAACTACTCGCGCGCGTTCGCTCGCTGATCCGGATCAAACAGCTTCATGACACGGTCCAAGCGCAAATGGGCCAACTTTCAGAATGGAACAGAACGCTGGAGACGCGCGTGCAGGAACAGGTCGCGCAGCTCGAGCGGCTTGAGCGGCTGAAACGTTTTTTCTCTCCTCAGCTCGCCGAACTCATCGTGATGGGTGGCGCCGAGGACCCCCTGAAGAGCCACCGCCGTCAGATTAGCGTCGTCTTCATCGATCTTCGGGGATTCACAACTTTTGCGGAAACCAACGAGCCGGAAGAGGTCATGGACGTGCTTTGGGAATATCATGCGGAGTTGGGCCCGCTGATCGTGAAGCACGAGGGAACCTTGGAGCGATTCACCGGCGACGGCATGATGGTGTTCTTCAACGACCCCGTACTCGTGCCGAATCCGGAAGAGCGGGCCGTCCGCATGGCGGTCGCGATGCGCGACCGTGTCGCTACGCTACAGACCAAATGGGCCAACCGCGGCTATACACTGGGTATGGGAGCCGGAATCACCGCTGGGTATGCAACCATCGGCGCGATCGGTTTCGAAGGGCGGCGGGACTATGCGGCCATCGGTACGGTCCCGAACTTGGCGGCCCGGCTCTGTGATCAGGCCCGTCCCGGCCAGATCCTGATATCGCAGCGGCTCTACAGCGCCGTTGAGTCGCTCGTAGAGGCCGAATCGGTCGGAGAGCTGTCCTTCAAGGGAATCCAGCGGCCGCTGCAGACATACAACCTCCTCCGGCTTAGGGCTCTGCCCGGCCAATCTTTCTCTTTGAGCTTTCTAGGAAGGTAACTCTTGGTCATCCTTGTTGGCGAGCGCGTCCAGCTCGTACTTGAGGCCGGTCGAGAGCATGTGTTGGGACGCGACAGTTGCGAATCCTCCATCTCTCCACATTCTCACGACCCTCGACAGCGACTGCGCATCATTTCGCGCAGGTCGAGATGGCCGGGATCGGCAGAGGGTGTCCGTCGAGACCAGGCGGCACAGGAACTCCGACGGCCTCTAAAAGGGTGGGAGCAATATCGTAGATCGTGTGGCCGCTGATGTCCACGCCCGCCGACACTCCGGACCCAATTATCAGCACGAAGCCGTGCGCAGTGTGGCTGCCACTGCGCGCGTCCTGGCGGCGGAGCTGAAGTGTCCCGAATCGTGGTGAGTCAACAGCCGTCCAGGGGAACGACTGCTCCCAGAAGACGGTCAGGTCCGGCAACCGGTCGAGGAAGGGCCCCTGAAATTCATCGGGGATGAAAGTCACGCGTCTGACCACGGGCCGGCCGCTAACCGGATCCCGTAGCTCGTAGAGCGCCTCGGTAATCTCCTGGCAGAGACGGCGGTACTCGGCCCCTGCCTGCACGAGGCCGGTCTTGTCTCGACCTTTCACATTAATCCGGATCGTTCCCACCACGTCATTATTGGGGATGGCAAAGGCGCGGCATGCTTCCCACCTTAGCCCGCCAGTGTACCAGAGCTCCACGAGCCGTTCCTGGAGAGTCTGAGGCAGCATCCCTTTAATGCGGTACTGCAGGGCTCCGGGCATCATCATCTTTAGGAGCCTCCAAGGATTCACCCGGGCCTTGCGTTGCCTTCCACTTCGAGCAAACCCATTAGTCCTGCTATCGCCAAAGCCCAACAAGTCCAGAATCTCTTGGAGATTCCAAGAGGCGTGGTAGAGCGGACCCATGCCCTCCGCGGAGACTACGAAGCACCGCACGTTCCTGTCCACCAAGTCGAGCATCTTCCCGATCTCGTGATCGATCGCCCGGTAGACCTGCTCGATGGTGTCGGCGAGGCCATACGGATCTTCCTTAGGATGCCGCGGATAGCTGGGATCCATGAACCGCCAAAAGTGGTGCCCAGCGCAGTGGGGCTCCGAGAAGCCGGCAAGAAAGGTATCCCAGGGGTACTCCTGCATCAATTGACGGAAAACCTCTCCATGGAGACGTACCCCTTTAAGCAGTCGGCCTCGCAGTTGAGCCAGCAATCGTGGGGCATCATCGACAGCATCACACTCTCCAACCGGGTGCTGGCCGAATCTTGTCTCGATCTCGCCAACTAAAGTCTCGGGTATCGATGCCAGAGGCGCATGCATCGCATGGGCGCCCCAACAGGCCAACTGAAAACCGTTCAAGGACCGGCTCGCAGCGAACTTGGGGACATCCACCACCCCAACCCGCTGGCCCGCCTGGCTCAGCCGCTCCCACACGGGCGGAAGGCCGATGGCATCGTCGCCCAGATGGCGCACTCCCATGGTCTGCGCATCGTACTGGACATAAAAAAATCGCCCAAACTTCGCTGGGTTCATACCGATGTACAGGCAGGGCCAGACCGTATCGGGCAGTTGCTCAGACGTGCTGGCGAGTTTCCCACCCATCCCCTGTTCCATGAGCCGACGGAAGACTGGCAGCTTTCCCCCGTTTGCCCACTGACGGACCAAGTTCCACTCCATCGCGTCCGCACAGATCACCAACTGCCGAATGTGCTCCGAACCCGCTTTCATGCCGCCACCTCCGCGATTACAAAACTTTCATTTCACGTGTCAACTCCACGTATCTTCGTCAAACTACGTCCCAGTGAAAGGGCCGTCTCAGTGCTCCGCGGGCCGGGCTGCGGGCTAGTCCAGCCAATCTTTCTCTTTGAGCTTTCTGGGAAGGTAGGTCTTGGTCAGGTACTGAAAGTCCTTGTTGGCGAGCGCGTCCAGCTCGTACTTGAGGCCGGTCGAGAGCATGCCCTTGATTTCATTCTGCCATTCTTTTTTTTGAAACCATTTATACTTCATGATTTCTTTTGCTCGGTTGATGTCTTTGTCGTTGAGCTTGATGCCGACGTTGCGCGGGAGCCCGTAGCGGTCCGGATCCGCGCTGGAGAAGCCGATGAATTTGGCCTTGGGAATGGCCATGCGCTGACTTTCAAAAGCGAGATTGATCGATCCCTGCTTGACGACCGAATAGATGTAGTAGCCCCAGGGATCATTGTCCACGAGGACATAAACGGGCAGCCCCTTTTCTTCGTGCAGCCTCCGCGCCAGGCGCCTGACACCGCGGGGCGGCTGGCCGTTCCCCGTAAGCAGGATGCAATTGTATCTCCGCCAGAACTTGTCTTCCGAAAGGCGGTTCCACTGGGTGCCTTTCTCAACCAGGAGAACGAAATCAGCCGTGCATCGAGTGATCTGAATGTATTCCGGCTCGACGATGGAGGGAACCGAATAACCACCTTTCCCGAGCCTGGTGCAGTCCACCCGGTCGCCGTCATCCACCAACACCAGCGGTCCCACGACGGTACCCGAGTTCTCGGCGCGCACGTGGAGCTCCTCCCGCAGCGTTTCCAAGCTGACTTCCAGGTCCTCGATCAGCGGGTCGGATTCGTTCTGGCCGTCGAACGTGTTTTCGTGCGAGTTCTTAATCGTGTGCTTGGTGCGGTAGTAGATCTCCCGGAGAGAGGTCGTGAGATCCGATCGCTGAAGCTCGGCGAGGGCATCGGCCACGAGTACCGTCTGCATAAACTTCTTCGCCATGCCGACGTTGAAAAACGAGCGCGCCTGCTTCCTTCGGCCCATCTCGATCATGCCCCTCTTCTCGTCGAACGTGACGTTCGCGAGGCTGCGTACGGGAATCGAAAGCGTCGGGTCCTTGCTCCGCTGCGCGGCGGTAATGACAACATCGGCCACGCCGACGAGCTTCTTCTCGACCGCTCCGTTATTTTTTGCCTTTTTTCGCGCCATGTTTTTTTTCCTGTCTACTCCTACTTTGGGTCTTCAGTCTTCCGTGTGAGTAACCTAGCCAACGCTGTTTCAGTGCGCCGGACGTTTTCATTCACCACGAAGCGCACGACACGAAGGCTTCGGATGGTTCACCGCGAAGGCGCTGAGGACACAGAGGGGAGAGTATAAATAGAAAAATTCTGTGTACTCTGTGTCTCTGTGGTGAATACGGATTCAGATCTCTAGACTTTTAAACCTCCAGCTCTTCGTTTCCTTCGTGGTGGACACTCCTCACATAAAACCGGCAGAGCCGCTACTTTTTTGTGTTTGTCTTGGCCTTCCGTGAACTCGGAGCTGTTTGTTTTTTGCTACGGTGCTGCGGCCTGCTCTGCTGCGTAACTTTGACCGCTTTCTTTTTCCCCTTCGTCTTAGCCGTTTCCTTCGGCCGCGCCCGCGCCGCGGACTGATCCTCTTCGTCTAGAGCTTCTTCCGGTGGTGCACTGCTCATATCCGGCGCCTCTCCTTCGGTTCCCTCGGGCGTGACTATGATCGAATGGGGCAGACCTTCCGGGCCGCCGCCGTCGTGTCCCAGTAACTCATCGGTCTTCTGGCCACCGGTCCGTCTCAGGGCGATCTTCTGCAGCTGGTCTTTGAGTTTTTCTTTCGGCAGTTTTCCCCCCTTG
>VBLN01000302.1 GCA_005878685.1 Deltaproteobacteria bacterium
GCTCAAACTCTCGCTCACCCCCAAGCCGAACGATCCCAAGGGCATCGCGCTCTCTTTCACCACCGGCGGTTTTGGCGCGATCAGAGCTGTGGCCGAAGGCGAGTTTTCGCTCGCCTGGGTCAACCCTTCGGTGCAGCTAACGATGGCCTACCGCGGGAAAGGGCCATTTCCCAAACGCCTTCCCGTGCGCACGCTCGCCGTGTTTCCCTCTTACGATGTCATGGGCTTCGCGGTGCGCGAATCGACCCGGATCACGTCCTTCTCTCAGATCAAAAAGGAACGCTTCCCGCTCGAAGTTTCCATCCGGAGGGCGGATAAAGCGGCTCGAAAGGAAGACTCGACGATGTTCACGGTGGCGGAGGTCTTGCGAGCCGCCGGATTTACGCTGGAGGATATTCGCCGGTGGGGCGGAGAAATTCATTTAGCAACCAGGCCCAGCGATCCGGCGCGGCGGGCGGACATCGAAAGCGGCAGGGTCAACGCGATTTTCGATGAGGGAATCAAGAGCTGGTCGCGAACCGCCCTGGAAAACGGGTTTCGTTTCCTGCCCGTGGAAGGACCGATCCTGAAACATATGGCGGCGCTCGGTTACCGGGCGACGCGCATGCCTAAAACACGATTCCCGGGGATGGCCGCGGACGTTCAGACCCTCGATTTCAGCGGCTGGCCGATGATCGTGCGCGCCGACATGCGGGACGACGTGGCTTATGCGTTATGTGAAACGATCGAAAAGCGAAAGGACTTGATGCCGACGGATAATTATAAGCCGCTCGATATCGCGCAGCTATGCGCCAATAACGAAGAGTCGCCGTACGATGTCCCGTTGCATCCGGGCGCGGCGCGCTTTTACCGCGAGAGAGGATATCTCAAATAGAAGACCTGCACGCAAATGACGTTCAATAGACACGGCGTCTGGGCGATCTACAGATTCGAGATGGCGCGGGCCCTGCGCACGCTGTTGCAGAGCGTGGTGACGCCCGTGATCACCACCTCGCTCTATTTCGTGGTCTTCGGCGCCGCGATCGGTTCGGGCATGACCGAAGTGAACGGCGTGCCCTATGGCGCCTTCATCGTCCCGGGGTTGATCATGCTGTCGCTGTTAACCCAGAGCATTCTTAACGCCTCGTTCGGTATCTATTTCCCGAAGTTCACCGGCACGATCTACGAGCTCTTGTCCGCGCCGATATCCTATGTGGAGATCGTCATCGCCTATGTCGGAGCCGCCGGCACAAAGTCAATCAGCCTGGGCCTGGTCATCCTCGCCACGGCTTCCCTCTTCGTGTCGATTCAGATCATGCACCCGGTTTGGATGATTGTCTTCCTGATGCTGACGGCAGCGACCTTCAGCTTGTTCGGCTTCATTATCGGCATCTGGGCGAAGAGCTTCGAGCAGCTGCAGTTCATCCCGCTGCTGATCGTGACGCCCCTTACTTTTCTGGGCGGCACCTTTTATTCAATCGACATGCTGCCGCCGGCGTGGCGCACGGTCACCCTGTTTAACCCGGTGGTCTATCTGATCAGCGGCTTCCGGTGGAGCTTTTATGAGACCTCGGACGTCAGCGTCGGGGTGAGTCTGGCGATGACCTTGGGATTTTTCGTGATCTGCCTGGCGGTGGTGGGGTGGATTTTCAGGACGGGGTATCGGCTGAAGAGCTGAGAGCGGGAGGGAGAACTCTCATGAGCTGTGCTTTGCGGAACGGAGACGATACTTAGGCGGACAGAATGGCCCGACACCTAGCTAAAGCTCTCGCAACATTATGTTGCGGTGTTTTCTTTGGAGCGGCCGCCTACATCTCGTTGGTGCAACATCCCGCGGCTCTGGAGACGGGAGGGGAATTCGCTGCGCATTTCTTTCCTCCGATGTACGGGCGGGCTGCGGTCATGCAAGCGAGCCTCGCGGTCATAGGGACTGCGGCGGCGCTAGCTGCTTACTTCTTGGGCGCGGGTCGCGCCTGGCTCTTGGCCGCGGTTCTTCTGGTCAGCGTCATCCCCTTCACCTTGCTTGTCATTGATCCCGTGAACCAGCAGCTCAAGATGATCGATCCGTCTGCCGATCGGACAGTAGAGCTCTTGATTCGGTGGGGCCGGCTCCACTGGGTTCGAACTTTTGCGAGCGGGCTATCGTTTATCGTGTGTCTTGTTGCTATCGAACAGCGCGCGGCCCGAAGCCAGAGACTCGGCGATGACATAAGATGAATATCATTTTCCACGATGCAAAGTAAGAATGACGCTCGGGTCTTCACGTTAAACAAAATGAAGTAAGGAGGAGAAAAGACTATGGCAAGCCCGTTCGCGTGGCGCGTGATGTTGACCCTCGAGGTCAAGGGCGTGCCCTACGAGTCGAAGCTCTTGGAGTTCTCCAAAGAAGACCACAAATCGTCCGGATATCTCAGACTGAACCCGCGCGGGAAGGTGCCTACCTTAAAAGATGGAGAGTTCGTGCTCTACGAGTCACTCGCCATCATGGCCTATCTGGATCGAAAATATCCGGACCCGCCCATCTTCGGCAAAACCCCGCAGGAGACCGGGCAGATATGGCGGTCGATCTCGGAAACGGAGTCTTACCTGGGTCTTGCCGGCAACAAACTGATTACGGCGATCTTTTTCGGCAAGGGGCTGGAAAAACCCGATGAACTTCAGGCGGCCGCCGCAACGATGCGCGAGGAACTGAGCCGACTGGACACGGCTCTTGCCCATTCCGACTGGCTTGTCGGGTCGCAAGTCTCCGCCGCGGACATCGCGCTATTTCCTCTGATTCAGCTCATTTTGCGCGCGGCGTCCAAAGATGCGGCGAAATCTCTAAACCTGGGGTTGCTTCCGCTGGGTCAGAGCTACCCAAACATCGCCGCTTGGGTAAGACGAGTAGAGGCAATCCCCGGCTACGAAAAGACCTACCCGCCCCATTGGAAATAATAGCTTTTTGGTTCGCGGTGGTTGATGCAAGCGATTCAGTTCTTCATGTTCTTTGAGGCGGCCGCATTCATCGCTGCTGCCCTGCATTACATAGTGGAAGGCACAGAGCTGATGTCGAAGCCTGGAAGAAAATCCTGGACCCGGGGGTACCCACAAGAAAAAAATCAACGAAAATGTCCTGAAAGCACTTGCTCATCCGCTTTTTCAATGAAACCATTAGAAGCAGTAGAGGACGGGTTCGGGCAGCAGATTCCGTGCTCCAACGACGGCGGCAAGTAGCTGGCCCCGCCCGAGGACAAACCCAGCCAGGATCATCAAGCGCGCTTCCTCGTTGAGGCAGGCAACACGTGAAGGATCGCAACCCACAAGCCGGCTCAGGGACTGCGGCTGAACACGCGCGCACCACGGAGGACGCCGTCTACGGCGCCGACTCGCGCCACGTCCTCGCCACGTTAATCCGCCTGCTCGGCGACTTCGATATCGCCGAGGAGGGGCTGCACGACGCTTTCAGGGCAGCTTTGGAACAATGGCCGCGCGATGGTGTGCCCGCCAATCCGCGCGCCTGGCTGGTATCGACCGGGCGTTTCAAGGCCATCGACGCAATGCGCCGGCGCACCCGATTCGAACCGTTGCCGGACGATATCGACAGGCGACTCGTGGCTGACACCGATGATGCCGAGGCGTGGAACGACGCAAGCATCAAAGACGACCGGCTGCGCCTCATCTTCACCTGCTGCCATCCGGCCCTGTCGCCGGACGCCCAAGTGGCGCTGACCTTGCGCGAAGTCTGCGGCCTCACAACCGAGGAGGTCGCGCGGGCCTTTCTCTCATCGCCGCCCACAGTGGCGCAGCGCATCGTGCGCGCCAAGGCGAAGATTCGTAACGCGCGCATTCCCTATGAAGTACCCTCGGCGGCCGATCTGCCGGACCGGCTCGATGCCGTGCTTCGGGTCGTCTACCTCGTATTCAACGAGGGATACTCCGCGTCGTCCGGTGCGGCACTCACGCGGCACGATCTTTCAAGCGAGGCGATCAGCCTCGGTCGGCTGCTTGTGGAGTTGCTGCCGGAGCCGGAAGCGCTGGGACTGCTCGCGCTGATGCTGCTCCACGACTCGCGCCGCGCAGCGCGCACATCGCCGAGCGGGGAGTTGATCCTGCTCGATGACCAGGACCGTTTGCTTTGGAACCGGGATCAGATCGCGCAGGGCTTGGCGCTGGTGGATCGGGCGCTGGCGGCACGCCAGGTCGGCCCATACACCATCCAAGCGGCGATCGCAGCCGTGCACGCTAACGCACCCAACGCCGCCGCCACGGACTGGGCCCAGATCGTCTCGCTGTACGACCTGCTGGCGCGGGCGGAGCCGTCGCCCGTGGTCGACCTAAACCGCGCGGTGGCGGTGGCGATGCGCGACGATCCGTCTGCGGGGCTCGCGCTGATCGAGGCGATCCTGGAACGCGGCGATCTCTCGGACTACCACCTCGCCCATGCGGCGCGGGCGGATCTCTGCCGGCGGCTGGGACGCACAGCGGAAGCCCGAGCCTCCTACGAACGGGCCCTAAGCCTCGCACAACAGGAGCCCGAGCGGCGTTTTTTAGAGCGGCGGCTGGCCGAATTGGGCTGAGATGGAATCGCGTTGTCGATTTTGGCTTCCGTCGAACGACTATTTAAAGAAAGGCTCGGAAATCGCACCTCCGAGGCGCGGAGGGCACAGAGAAAATCCAATAATAATGGCTTCTTGACCCGTTCGACGTTGCTCAGGGTCAACCCTGAGGCCCTCGATGGGTTGAACAGGACTCTCTGCGAACTCCCTGTCCCGGTGGTGAATTATTCTTCACAGAAAACCCTGAATAGCCTAAAGAGGAGGAATGACGATGCGATTCATGATTATTGTGAAAGCCACCAAGGACACGGAAGCAGGCGTGATGCCAAGCGAGCAGCTCCTGACTGAAATGGGCAAGTTCAACGAAGAGCTGGTGAAAGCCGGCGTGATGCTCGCTGGCGAGGGGCTCCATCCGAGCTCCAAAGGCGCGCGCGTCAGGTTCTCTGGAGGCAAGCGGACCGTGATCGACGGCCCCTTCGCCGAGACCAAAGAGCTGCTGGCCGGCTTCTGGCTATGGCAGGTGAAGTCGAAGGAAGAGGCGATCGAATGGGTCAAGCGCTGCCCCAATCCCCATAACGAGGAGACTGAGGTCGAAATTCGCCAGGTATTCGAGGCCGAGGACTTCGGTGCCGAGCTCACACCCGAGCTCCGGGAGCAGGAGGAGCGCCTGCGCGCGCAGATAGCCACGAAACAAAAGTAGTCGCGCGCGGACTCACATCGGCGTTAGAAAACGTTCCTAAACCAAGAAGAGAGGAGAAATTAAGATGAGCAAAGCCCAGGTAAAACCTATTCCAGATGGAATGCATACGGTGACGCCACACTTGATCTGCGCCGGCGCGGCGGACGCCATTGAATTTTACAAAAGAGCGTTCAATGCCGTCGAAATTGGACGGATGGCGAGCCCGCAAGGCAAACTCCTCCATGGCCTCATCCGCATCGGTGATTCAAAGGTCATGCTGGTCGACGAATTCCCCGACTGGGGTTCATTCGGACCGAAGTCACTGAAAGGCTCACCAGTCACACTGCACCTCTATGTCGAAGACGTCGACGCGTTCGTCGCGCATGCGGCAGCTTCAGGGGCGAAGATAACGATGCCGCTCCAGGACATGTTCTGGGGTGATCGTTACTGCAAACTCGAAGACCCGTTTGGCCACCAATGGTCGATCGCCACACACGTTCGCGATGTCAGCCCGGATGAGATGCGACAGGCGGCGCAGAAAGCATGTAGTTAACCGCCGCAGGCGATTTCAAAACTGCAAAGGGTCGGGGCGGACCTTGTCTTCTAGTACGTTGGAGCGAGGCGGCAGCGCAACGAAGCAGATGGGCCTTTTTCAGCGGCCTGTTAAGGATTGGAGGCACTGACATGAAATATATGTTGC
>VBLN01000303.1 GCA_005878685.1 Deltaproteobacteria bacterium
TACTTCGAACCCTCTCATCCACATCCAATGCTTTGGCATACTTTAGGATGTCTCTCATGGCGACAATGCCGACAAGCTCTTTTTGATCCCCTAAAATCACCATGTGTCGGAAGCCTCTCTTGTACATCTCCTCTAGGATTCGTCCTATGAGAGAGGTGTGGGGCAACGTGACTAGATCGGTCGTCGTGACCTTCTGGATAGGCGTCTTCTTGGTATCGATCTTTTTTGTGGCGACCCGCTTGAGAACGTCGCGCTCGGTAAATATGCCTTTCGGCTTCCCATGGCTCATAACGACGATACAACCCGTATCCTTTTTAATCATGAGCTCAATGGCGTTGTAGATAGACTCATCGGCATCAATGGTCACGACATCCCTGGACATGATACTGCCCACGGTTTGGTTCTCCGTAAGGCCCTGCCCCGATTCCACAGCAAGCTTCAGGATGCCCCGCATAGAGATCATGCCGATGATTTTTCCCCTTCCTTCTCGGACAAGAAGGTGGCGGAACTTTGACCTATACATTCTTCCTAATGCTTCGACGATATGGGTGTCGTGCTGAACAGCGCGAACAGGGCTCGTCATCACCTTCTTGATGCTGGTCTCTTTAGGTTCCAGTTTCTTATTCATCACCCGCTTCAGGACATCTCTTTCGGTAAATATGCCAACGGGGATTTCATTCTCCGTGATGATGGCCCGGCCGACATTTTTGGCGACCATCAACTCCATGACGTCAAAGATCGTGCTCGACGTGCTCGCGGTAATGAGCTCCCGGCTCATGATTTCACTAACTTTGTTGGACAGCATGGGTCACCTCCAGTGGTTCGTTTTTCCCACTTCGAGAGGGTTGAGAATCGCGATAGATTGACTCAAATATCCCTCTTTTCCTTAGAGGGTTCAAGAGCGTCGGCACAGCCATGGAGGGAAACCCTTCCCCAGATGATTGCGCAGTGGGAAGAAGCGTGTTAGATTTATTTTTGTTTCAATTAGCGAGAGAATTTCATGAGCCGATGGGAAACAGAATTGGACCATGCGGTCGTCACCGAGACCGAGAAGAAGCTCAAGAAGCCTCCGCTCTACAAGGTCCTGCTGCATAACGACGATTACACGACTAAAGAGTTTGTCGTACAAATCCTGCAATACGTCTTCCACAAGGAACATACGGCGGCGGTCCAGATCATGCTTCACGTTCACAAAAAGGGGATCGGTGTCGCCGGCGTTTACACTTACGAGGTCGCCGAGACCAAGGTGGCGTTGGTCGAGAGCCTGGCCCGTCAAAATGAGTATCCGCTGAAGTGCACGATGGAAGAGGCTTGAGATGATCACCAAAGAGCTCCAGGCGACCCTCAATTTAGCCTTCGCTGAGGCGAAGCGCCGCCGTCACGAGTTTGTCTCCATCGAGCATCTGCTTTTCGCTTTGCTCCAGGACAAAGACGCCAGTCCCGTTCTTGTTCACTGCGGTGGCGACATCGCGCGTTTAAAAGAGGAGCTGGAAGGGTTTTTCACCACCTACCTGGAGCCTCTACCTCAGGGAAAGGAGCGCGAGCCCCAACAGACCCTCGGTTTTCACCGGGTCTTGCAGAGGGCTGTGATCCACGCTCAATCGGCGGAAAAAAAGGAGATCAACGGCGGCAATCTCCTGGCCGCGATTTTCAGGGAGCCCGATTCGTACGCGGCCTATCTCTTGGAGAAGCACGGGATCGCTCGATTCGACGTGATCAACTACATCTCCCATGGTGTCTCTAAGCTTTCTACTGGCGAGGAGTGGTCTACCAGCTCAGAGGAGGAAGGCGATGAGGAGAGGCCGAGGCCGACGCGGCACCCTCTCGAGGCCTTCACGGTCAACTTGGTGCAAAAGGCTCGGGAAGGAAGGATCGACCCTCTCATTGGCAGAGAAGATGAAATTGAGCGCACGATTCATGTCTTGTGCCGGCGCCGCAAGAATAATCCCATCTATGTTGGCGATCCAGGCGTGGGTAAGACCGCCATCGCCGAGGGACTGGCGCTGAAGATTCATCGAGGAGAGGTTCCGGAAGCGCTCAAGAGCGCGGTGGTCTATACCCTGGATATGGGGGCGGTGCTAGCCGGCACGAAATTCCGCGGTGATTTCGAGGCGCGTCTGAAAGGCGTTTTGAACGCCCTTAAGAAGCAGCCCAACTCGATTCTCTTCATCGATGAGATTCACACTGTGGTTGGCGCCGGTGCCACGAGCGGCGGCTCCCTAGATGCCTCCAATATCTTGAAGCCGGCGCTCGCCTCGGGCGAGCTCCGGTGCATCGGCTCGACCACTTATCACGATTATAAAAGCTACTTTGAAAGAGACCGAGCTTTGGCGCGCCGATTTCAGAAGATTGAGATCTCCGAGCCAAGTCTAGAGGATAGTTACAAGATTCTCGAAGGATTGAAACCCCATTATGAGGAACATCACGGCGTTCGCTACACCTCCGCTGCCATACGCACGGCGGTGCAGCTTTCTGCCAAGCATATCAACGATCGGCGCCTGCCGGATAAGGCGATTGACGTGATCGATGAAGTGGGCGCGGCGACCAAGCTCCTCCCGCCCGACAGGCGGAAAAAGAGCATCGGTGCGAAAGAGATAGAAATCATGGTGGCCAAGATGGCCAAGATCCCGCCCCGGAGCGTGTCATCTTCAGACAAGGAGCAGCTCCAGAATCTCGATCGCGATCTCAAGCTGACTGTTTTCGGTCAGGACGAGGCGATCGACACGCTCGCGAGCACGATCAAGCTCTCCCGCTCCGGCCTGGGCCATCCGGAAAAGCCCATCGGGTGCTTCCTCTTCTTCGGTCCTACGGGAGTCGGCAAGACCGAGGTGGCCAAGCAGCTCGCGCGCGCCCTCGGAGTCGAATTTATGCGCTTCGACATGAGCGAGTATATGGAGAAGCATACGGTTTCGCGCCTGATCGGCGCCCCGCCAGGTTACGTGGGGTTCGACCAGGGGGGTCTTTTGACGGACGCCGTGAACAAGAGTCCCTATGCCGTGCTGCTGTTGGACGAGATTGAGAAGGCGCATCCCGATCTCTTCAACATCCTGCTCCAGGTCATGGATCATGCAGCGCTCACGGATAACAACGGAAAGAAGGCTGACTTTCGCAACATCATTCTCATTATGACCACCAACGCCGGCGCGCGCGAGATGAGCGGGGCGCCGCTCGGATTCGGCCAGCGCTCCAATGCGGGAAAAGGCAAGGAAGCGATCGAGAAAATGTTCAGTCCGGAGTTTCGTAACCGCCTCGATGCCACAATCTTTTTTAATTCCTTGAGCCTCGAGATCATCGAGCGCGTGGTAGATAAGTTCATCACGGAGCTGGATCTTCAGCTCAACGAGAAGAAGGTTTTTCTCCACCTCTCTCCAAATGCCCGCCGTTGGCTCGCTGAAAAAGGGTATGATCCGGTTTTTGGGGCGCGACCCATGGCGCGCCTG
>VBLN01000304.1 GCA_005878685.1 Deltaproteobacteria bacterium
AAGGAAGGCTTCATCGATAAAGTGTACGGGAAGGGCGGCTAAATTACGGCGATGCCGTTAATTTCGATTAGGTAGTCCGGATTCGCCAGGCCCGTCACGATCACCAGCGTGCTTGTCGGTGAGTTCTTCTTGTAGTACTGCTGCCGCACGCGGTTATAACCCTCGCGATATTTTCTGTCCGTGATGTAGGTCGTGGTCATGACCAGATTATCGAGGGATCCACCGACGTCCTTCAGGACCGCGCTCAGGTTTTTGAAGACCTGGTGTGTCTGTGCCTCAATGTCTCCTTTCCCGACGACGTTTCCCTCTTTGTCGGAGGCGGTTTGCCCGGCGATGAATAGCAATTTGCCTCCCTCGGCCAGGATGCCCTGGGAATACCTTGGTCTCGGATCCGATAATTCCTTCGGCTGAATCACCTTCGTCATTGCTTTTTCTCCCTTCCAACCTTTTTACGCATTAGCGCCTGATCACTTGCTTGGATATCTTTTGGCCATTTCGTTAAAGAAACCTTCCTTCTCCAATTCCTGGAGAAAGCTCAGATCAACGAATTGTTCCGGCTTGGCGTTCTTCGCCTGAGGCATCTGCGGCGCGAGCACGTCGAGCATGAACTGGATTCCTTTGAGCGTGGGGTAAGGCTTCTTTGGGATCGACTTTATGTAGCCCTGGTAAGAATCTTCGAGCACTTCGGGGTCGTTGGTGCGCATGTATTTGGCGAACACTCGCTGCGCCTCTTTCTTGTTGGCGTAGGTGAAATAGATCGCCTCGACGAATCCTTTGAGGGCGTTCTTCACGATGTCCCGATTGCCCTTGATGTAATCGCGTGAGGTGGCAAATCCGTTCCCCTGAACCTCGACGCCTAGATCGGCAATCTGGAGGAGTTCAGGAAAACCAAGTTTCCTTGCCGGGGCGGCGGAGGAGGAGGTGAAGAACGTAGCATCGAGCTTTCCGGCGTTTAAAGCGCCAAGCCGCTCGGCGTCGGGACCCGACGGTACGAGGCTCACGTCTTTGTTGGGATCCATGTTAAGATGTTTGAAAAGGATGCCGGCCGCGTAGTACGTCGCGGCGCCAAAGCCGCTGATGCCGAACCTTTTCCCTTTTAGCTCCTCAAGCTTGGTTATGCCGGGACGGGCGAAAACGATCTGGTCGTAATAGGTCTCCACCGCCGCGACCAGCACAAGGTTGAAGCCCGTCAGGTTAGCCTGCACCACCGTGCCGATGTTGACAATGGGCGGATCGCCGCCAGCCAGCGCCTGAGTCGCGATCTGCCCGCCACGGAGAAAAACAGGCTCCACCTCCAGACCGTATTTTTTGAACAACCCTTCCTCTTTAGCAACCCAAACATTGCTCTGCCTGAAGCTGAGCGAAGGATAACCGATTCTGATCTTTTTCAATTGTTGGGCGCTAGCGGCTACCGACGTCAGCAGCACCATGAGCACCGCGAGGCTAGCGAGTCGACAAGTTCCTTTCATGTCTCATCTCCTCTATTACTTACTTCATTAGCGCCTTCCATCCCAGTTGTTTCTTCGCCTCTTCGACGAGACTCGTATCGACGTACTGGAGATAGGAAGGGGCTTTCTTGATCACCAGGTTTTTTCTGGTGATGGGGCTACCGATAAAGCCCTTGATCATTGCCCTTATCTTCGTAGAGATGAATCTTAGGAAAGACGGAGAGGCGCCCCGGTCTGCCTTGAAACATGAAATCGACGGGGATAAAGCCTTGAAGCAGGGGGATCGGAAGTTGCAGGCCGGCGAATGGGCTCTTTTGGTCTGTCCCAACAGTTAGGCGATCGCCCCAAAGACCGGCGGGCAAGCCGCCGCTCAGCCTCAGGCCGCTCGCGGAGACGCTTCCCTGAATGGGGGGCAGATTGAATTTGCTGGTCGGGTCTCTTTCATTTTCGCTTAAGAACTCGTAGTCGAGGACTCTCGCGTATGAAGGGGAAGAGCCTTCGGCCTCTCGAACGAGCGTGAGCGTTGTGTTGCCGGTCTCGGGTTCGGTAGCTTTTGTCTCGGCTCTGCCTTTTGTTTCGATTCCGCCCTTGACCAGGGGTAAGGGCAGATTCGTGATCCCTCCAGGGCTCCCTTTGTCGCGCGATGAAGCGTCCCCCAGAGCCACCTCATAATTCTTCTTTCTCAGCGCCATCTGGAAGCGATCCATGGTCTCCTTATCGAGCGGGTAGCTCTGACTCCGGACCCCCCAGGGAGTTTGGAAATGGAGGAGGATCTCTCCGTCGCGCAAGATATTGACCCCTTTGTCGGCCAGCTCCATATTGCTCGGATTCCCGTCGAATAGCGCCGGCTTAAGGCGGAGCCCCTGAGAGCCATAGAGATCCGGATTTTCCATGAGGAATTTTTTGCTCATTCGGATTCCCTGGTTTTCAACTTTTGCCAGCGAGGCGAGCTTTTGAGTCGCGTCGTTGGCCGAGCTGCTCTCAGGGAAATCTTCGAGGACTAACTTGAGATAGGATTCCTTAGTCTCTCGATCGGGGCTTTTTTCCGCCACTTGCACAAGCGCCTTGGCGGCCTTGTCCTTAAGGTCTGAGAATCTTTTTTCATCTTCGATCCCCGCCATTTGATAGTAGGCGATTGCCTGATCATACCTCCCGACGTCTTCGTAAGCCTGCGCTAGAACCTTATAGACTTCGGTTGCGCTCGCGGACTGAGGATGGCTGCGGACGTAGGCGACCCCCTTGTCGAGGACGTCTTGATTGGAGATCGGGTTATTGGTCAGGACCTCAAAGAGATTGGTCCCGATCATCAGTATGTTGGCTGCGGCAACCGAAGCCCCGCCGGCGGGACCGGCGGCTATGATCGGCGCAGCGCTGTAAAGCAAATTTTTCTTGAGCAGGTCCTCGCCCAGCAGGACAAATTTGACGGTTTCGAGGCGACGCTGACTGCGAGCCTCCTGAAAAGAAGCAAGGAGATTATACTCCGGGCTTTGAAGCAGGGCTTGGGCTCTGCTTTTTTCCGCCGGGTCGCCCGAAGAGCTGGCAATCTGCTCGAGCAGCTTCTTGGCCACTTCGTGTTGACCCTGCATCTCCAAGGCGACCGCTGAAGCATCTTTAGCCGCGTCGGCCAGGGCTTTTCCCCGGTATTTCTCTTGCAGAATCCTCGCTCGATTCCCTATCTGGTCTTGATCTTTCAGGGTGAGAGCGTAAAGCAGCTCCACAAGATCCGCATCCCCTGGTGCACTTGCCGCTTCGGCCGGAGTACTGCCGGCCACGGCGAGCCCTTTCTTGGCTCCGTCCTCTTTTTGTTGGAGCCGCTTTTTCAGCTGATCGAGTCCGGCGCTCGCCTCGCGCGAAGCAGGGTCGATGGAGGCGGCTATTTCGTAGTGAAACGCGGCCTTGTTCAGGTCTCCCTTACTCGTCGCCTCTTGAGCCAGCTCGAACTGTTTCTGAACCAGGGCCCTCTTGCGCTGCTTTTCCAGTGCCTCCACTTTTTTTTGGATTTCCGCGTTCTGAGGATCATCCGGATAGCGCTTGAGATGCTCCTGGTACAGAGCCAGGGCCTTCCTTTCCTCTGCGGGCATCTCTGTCGAACCGAACGCGACCAGTTGGGACATCGTGGATTCCACGGCCGCGCCGATGTAGGAGCCCGAGATAATACTCACCAAGTCAACGGAGCTGAGCATCCTGTTGAGAATTCCACC
>VBLN01000294.1 GCA_005878685.1 Deltaproteobacteria bacterium
AGGAAGCGCTCCAGCCGAGGCCCCCGGTCGTGACCATCATGGGGCACGTAGATCACGGAAAAACATCGCTTCTCGATGCCATTCGAAGCACCAACGTGACCGCTCAGGAGGCCGGTGGCATCACCCAACATATCGGTGCGTACCATGTGCAGGTCGATGGCAGGAGTGTGACCTTTTTGGATACCCCGGGCCACGAGGCGTTCACCGCCATGCGGGCCAGGGGAGCTCAGGTGACCGACATCGTGATCTTGGTGGTGGCAGCGGATGACGGAGTGATGCCGCAGACCGTGGAGGCGATCAACCACGCCCGCGCCGCCGAGGTCCCAATCGTCGTAGCGATCAACAAGATCGACAGGCCCGATGCCAATCTTGAAAAGGTGAAAAGGGGCTTGGCCGACTATGGGTTGGTATCGGAGGAATGGGGCGGCGACGCGACCTTCGTTCCGGTCTCGGCCAAAACCAAAGAAGGCATTCCTCATCTATTGGAAATGATTCTGCTCCAGGCAGATGTCCTCGAGCTTAAGGCGAACCCAGCGAAGCTGGCCCGCGGGACCATCGTTGAGGCCAAGCTGGATCGTGGCAGGGGGCCGGTTGCGACCGTCTTGGTCCAGGAGGGGACGCTCAAGGTCGGGGATTCCTTTGTCTGCGGCGTTTTCTACGGCAGGGTGCGCGCCATGATCGATGATCATGGCAACAAGATCGAAGAGGCTCCCCCGTCGCTGCCGGTTGAGATTTTAGGTTTTCAAGGCGTGCCGCAAGCCGGGGATTCCTTTGTTGCCTTGAACGACGAAGCCAAGGCTCGGCAGGTCGCGGAGTATCGGCAGAACAAACAGAGAGAATCAGAGTTGATGAAAACGAGCAAGGTCTCCCTGGAAGATCTCTACGATCAGATCAAGACGGGAGATGTTAAGGAACTCAGAATTGTGCTCAAGGCGGACGTGCACGGCTCTGTGGAGGCTTTGACTGAGGCGATGAACCGCCTCTCAAACAATGACGAAGTGAAGCTCCGGGTCATTCATGGTTCTGTGGGAGGAATCACGGAGAGTGATGTTCTGTTGGCTGCGGCTTCCAATGCCATCGTCATTGGTTTCAACGTGCGTCCGGAGACCAAGGCAGCAAACTTGGCGGTGCAAGAAGGGGTCGATGTGCGGCTCTACACGATCATTTACGATGCGATCGCAGACATCAAGGCCGCCATGGAAGGTTTGCTGGAGCCGACATACAGGGAACAGGTTCTCGGGCGGGTCGAGGTGCGGGAAATTTTCAATATCCACGGGGTGGGGCCTGTGGCGGGCTGTTCTGTGACCGATGGTAAGATCCAGCGTTCCAATTTGATACGGCTCCTCAGGGATCAGGTCGTGGTCCACGAAGGAAAGGTCGCCAGCCTGAGACGCTTCAAGGACGACGTCCGTGAGGTGACGGCCGGATATGAGTGCGGCCTGGTGCTGGAAGGTTTTCAGGATATCAAGAAGGGGGACGTGGTCGAGGCGTTTGAGCGCATACCGGTCGTCCGGCGTATGACACCGGCTTCCGGGGGACGTGAAGCATCTCGGGCCTCGGCAGGAGACAAGCGATAGGAAGAAAGCATCCTAAACCTACCTCTTCCCCCATGGTCGTGGGGGTTCTGAAACTAAGCCTCATTCTCGCCGAGAACCACTCCCTGAAAGAGAAGCGGGGGGTGCTCAAAAAAATTCAAGCACGGGTATCGCACCAGTTTAATATCTCAGTCGCCGAGTGCGGCGATCAAGATCTTTGGCAAAGCACGATCTTAGGCTTCAGTGTGGTCGGCAGCAGCCGCCAGGTCGTGGAGGCGACGCTTCAGAAGGTGGTGGACTTCGTCGATGCGCTCGGCCTGGCTCAAATCGCCAATGCAGATACCGAGCTATTTTTTTGTTGAAAGAGCTCAATAGCCATCATCGATTGGCTCTCAGTTTTTAGTTTTGAGTTTTGAATTTTGAATTAATAGGCCGAAGACTTCCAGTTAACTAAAAATTCGAAATTAGGAACTCAAAATTTAGCTATAGCGATGCTATGGATACCAAACGCTCAGATCGGCTCGGAGAGCTCCTGCTCGAATTTATTTCCCAGTTGCTTGCCAAGGAGATCAGCGATCCCCGCATTCGGCCTGTGACGCTCACCAAAGCAGAGGTGAGCAAGGATCTTAAACACGCCCGGGTCTATTTCAGCCTTTTGATGGGCAATGAGGGAAAGGAAGAGGTCTTAGCTGGGCTCAAGAGCGCCACAGGTTTTATCCGCGCGAGAATCGCCGGAGAGCTCAAGCTCCGGTTCGTCCCGACCATCGATTTTGTTTATGATGATACTCAGAGTCATGTTCAGCGCATCGAAGAGCTCTTGCGTCAGATCAAGAAATAGTTTTGAGTTTCAAGTTTCGAGTATCGAATTAAAAAAGACAACAGGAAGAGGTTACTCTCGAAACTAAACACTCAATACTCGAAACTTATCACTGATTGCTGAGAGCTGAAGGCTGCGTCTCTATGCAGAGCGGCATCCTCCTCATTGACAAACCCGAGGGTCCTTCTTCGGCCCAAGTGGTACAGAAGGTCAAAAGCATCCTGGGGGCAAAGAGGGTCGGGCATTTGGGAACGTTGGACCCTTTTGCCTCTGGTCTTCTTCCGTTGGGAATCAATGAAGGGACAAAGGTTGCCGATATCTTCTTGGCTGCCCAAAAAGGTTACAGCGGCGTTATCGTCTTAGGTGTGGAGACGGAGACTCAGGATTCAACCGGAAAGGTGCTGAAGACCCACGAGGTCCCTTCGTTAGGTGAGAGAGAGCTTCAGGAGCTTTCAAAGGCCTTCACTGGGACCCTGTCGCAAACTCCTCCCATGTTTTCCGCACTGAAAAAATCAGGGGTGCGCCTGTACAAACTTGCCCGGCAGGGGAAAAGTATTCCCCGCGAACCGCGCGAGATCAAAATTGACGAACTGAGAGTGTGGAAGCTAGGTGTGGCGGAGTTGGGTTTTGAGATCCTTTGTTCCAAAGGGACTTATGTCCGAGCGCTCGCGGCGGACATGGGGGAATTTCTCGGCTGCGGCGCGCACCTGAAGAGCTTACGGCGTCTTTCCTGTGGCCATCTCACCGTGGATCAGGCGCTATCGCTGGATGAAATTGCAAAACTGAGGGACAGCGGCAGTGAAATCCCGCTTCTTTCCCTAAACCACTCACTCAGTCATCTTCGCATGATACGCTTGGAAGATGCTCCAATGTCTCGACTCAGGATGGGCCAGCAGGAAGTACTGGTCGGATTAGGCGCGCCGAAGGAAGGTGAGAGGACCGTGCGCTTGGCGGATTCCGAAGACAATCTCGTTGCCCTAGCGGAATGGGCAGATGCGGCCGGCGGCCGCTGGCGTCTCTTGCGCGTCTTTTCCTCTTAGGTTTCTTTTAAGCTCATGGCTGCCAGGATCTCGGTCACCGTCAAACCCCAAGCCAAAAGAGCAGAGGTGAAGAAAATCTCCGAGGGGGAGTATGTGGC
>VBLN01000295.1:0-481 GCA_005878685.1 Deltaproteobacteria bacterium
GTATTCACACGGGCGCCGGTTGTCCGGCATTCTTGAAACTGTTCGATATCGAGAGAAATCACACCTTCGGCCACAGTAGGATTCAGCCGCTGATGGCTTTTCGAGACATCGTGGCGAACAAGATCCCGGAGCAATTTCCCCGCTTGAAGTTTGGTTTCATTGAGGCCTCGGCGGGCTGGGTTCCCTTTCTCCTGCACATTGTAAAGAGGCTCTTCCGCGAGCGCTGGAAGTTCTCATCGGATGTGGACATGTTCCGCGACTACCGGATTTACGTCGCCTGCGAGGCGGACGAGGATATCTCCTATATCGCGCGCCATACCGGCGAGGATCATCTCCTCATCGGATCCGACTACGGCCACCAGGATCCCTCCGAGGAGCGCCACCTTGTCGCGACCATGAGATCGCGCGAGGACGTGCCCGCCGCGCTGACGGAGAAGATCTTCTACGATAATCCGAAGCAGTTCTACTCGCTCTGATGAAT
>VBLN01000295.1:547-6800 GCA_005878685.1 Deltaproteobacteria bacterium
GACGGCGCAAACCGTAAACCTGGCAATTGCGAGCAAGAGCTTTCAGCATTTGATTTATCCCGTCGCGCTGGACAAGGGTTACATGAAGGAAGAGGGAATCGACTTGAAGATCACTTACATCGAGCCGACCCCGAGCATCCAGGCATTGATGGCGGGCAGCGTTGACTTCGCCACGGCCGGCACCAGCGCGCTGGTTGTGCTGGCCAGGAGCAACGCCCCCTTGAAGGTGCCGCTGGCCGTCAACGACCGGGTGCTTCAGTGGCTGTTAAGCCGGCCCAATATCACGAGCCCGAGGGAACTGAAGGGGAAGAAGATCGCGACCACGGGTATAGCGGCCGTCGCAACCTTCATGCTCAAACAAATACTCACCAAGTACGGCCTCGACGGCAACAAGGACGTGGTCTACCTCGATCCGGGTTTGGCGAATCAAGTCACGGCTTTGATCTCAGGGGTGGTGGACGCTGCCATCTTGGGCCCGGATCTGCGCTACATCGGCTTGGATAATGGCATGAAGGAGCTTTTTTATTACGGTAACGAAATAAAAAATTCCTGGGGAACGCTCGCGACTACCGACCGCCTCATCAAAGAGCAGCCCAAAACGGTCGCCGCCTTCGTCAAGGCGGCTCTCAAAGCGTTGCGTTTCATCCGTAAAGACCGCGAGGGAACGGTCGCCGCCACCATTAAATTTTCTGGAATCGATCGGTCGCAGGCCACGCGCCTCTACGACGACCTCATCAACACCTTCACCGCCAATGGAACAGTGGATGACGAGACCCAGAGAAACGACCTCGCCATCATCCGCCAAGTCGCCGGCGTTACCACCGATATACCTAACTCACGCGCCTACGACTTCAGCTTCGCGCTGGATGCCGATAAACAGCTCAACCAAGCTGGGTGGAAACCGTAGCAGGAGGTCGAACAAAGATGGAAACGATTCAGACTCCATCGAGTCAGGAGAGATCGGTTCAAACGAGATCGGATGACTGGAAAAGCATTCTGGGCGTCGGCATGATGGCGTGGCTTCTGCTCGTCGGAGTGGAGGCGTTTGGCGCCGAGACCGTCACCATGTCGATTCCGACGAAGACCTTTCAACAGGTCATCTATCCCATAGCCCGGGATCGGGGCTACATGAAGGAAGAAGGAATCGATCTTCAACTCACCTTCATCGAGGCAACTCCGAGCATCCAGGCCCTGTTGGCGGGAAGCGTCCAATTCACCGGCTCCGGCACCAGCGCCTTGGTCGCGGTTGCTAAAGGTGGCGCTCCCCTGAAGACTGTGTTGGCAGTCAATGATCGGGTGCTGCAGTGGGTCTTAGCCAGGCCGAATATTCCCACGCCGAAGGATTTGAAGGGCAAGAAGATTGCCAGCACGGGCGTCGCCACCGCCGCCGTCTTTATGCTGAGGCAGATCCTGACCAAATACGGCCTTGATGGTCAAAAGGACGTGACCATTATCGATCCGGGATCGAATAATCAGTTGACGGCGCTATTAACAGGGGTGGCGGATGCCGCCATTCTGGGCCCGGATCAGCGCTATATCGCCTTGGACAACGGCATGAAGGAGCTTTTCTTTTTCGGCAACGAAGTAAAAAATTCTTGGGGAACGCTCGCGACCAGTGATCGGCTCATCAAGGAGCAGCCCAAGATGGTCGGAGGCTTCATCAAAGCCACCCTCAAGGCACTGCGCCTCATTCGCCAGGATCGCGAGGGGACCATCGTTGCCATGGTGAAGTTTTCCGGAATCGAGCGGCCCCAGGCTGCGCGCGTCTACGACGATCTCATCGACACCTTCACCCGCAACGGGACCGTCGATGACGAAACTCAGAGGAACGATCTCGTCATCATCCGCCAGGTCGCCGGAGTCACTCAAGATATTCCCAATGCGCGGGCGTACGACTTCAGCTTCGCCCTGGACGCCGACCAGCAGCTTAATCGTACGGCCGGGAAACCCTGAAATGGTTTGAAAGCGGTATTTATGTGCTTGGCTCGTTAAGCGGTTAATGCCGGAAATTTCTAGGTTCTTTGGAATCATCATCCGCATGTATGTTGAGGCGGGAGGACAACATCGCACGCCTCACTTCCATGCTTACTATCAAGATCAGGTCGGAATCTATGGGATTGATCGGATCGAGCGCCTAGCCGGCTCGCTTCCAAAGAGGCAGGAGCGTCTTGTTCTGGCTTGGGCCGAGCTTCATCAAGAGGAGTTGCTGTCAGACTGGCAGGCGTTGCAGGAAGGACGCCCACCCGCTAAGATTGAGCCTCTGAAGTAGAGGTGTACTTATGGCTCACGAAATCTATCGAGTGGTTTCCTTTGAGAAAGTGGCTCCGTTTACCTTACGGGTGCAGTTTGACGACGGCACTTTCCAGATCGCTGATTTTCGTCCGGTACTAAAAGGGAAGCTTTACGGGCCGTTGAAAGATCCGTCACTTTTTGAGCAAGTTCGAATCGACCCGGAGGTTCAAACGCTTGTCTGGCCGAACGGCGCCGACTTTGATCCCGCGATTCTTCACAACTGGCCTGAGTTAAGCCCGGCCCTCGCCGCTCTGGCCGCAAAGTGGGTCTTTCCAAAACAGGGCGCCGACGACGTCTCCAGATAATAGGACGCGCCTACGAGTTCAGCTTCGCTTTGGACGCAGACCAATAGCTCTCTGAATGCAGGTCCTTCTCATCAAACTTTCCTCGATGGGGGATTTGATCCACGCATTCCCGGCGCTTACGGATGCGCAGACGGCCATCCCCGGGATTCGCTTTGATTGGGTCGTTGATGAGTCGTTTGCAGAGCTTGCGCAATGGCATCCGGCTGTCAATCAGATTATCACCACAGCGCATCGCCGCTGGGGACGACAAATATGGAAGCTGCTGCGCTCGGGAGAGTTAAGACGCTTTATTCAAAAGCTCCGCTCAAAGCATTATGATCTCGTCATCGACGGGCAAACCAATCTGAGAAGTGCGATTGTCACGCGCTTGGCTAGAGGTCTTCGATGCGGCTTGGATCACCGCTCCGTCCGCGAGTATGGAGCTGATTGGGCTTATCAAAAGAAAGTGTCTGTTCCAAAGGCGCAGCATGCAGTGAACCGCTTACGTAGTCTTTTCTCCCAAGTTCTCAATTATCCGTATCGAGACACAGAACCCGATTTCGCTATCGATCTAGCGCGTTTGTCTAGGCCCGATTTGGTATTGCCGAGGGAGTATCTTGTTTTCATCCATAACGCGGGTCGGCCGAACAAGCTTTGGCCGGAACGCTACTGGGCAGAACTTCTGAACACCGTAACGGCGGCCGGTTTCACAGTGTTATTACCTTCTGGCAATTTGGAAGAGCATGAAAGAGCATCGCGACTCGCCGGGATTCACCCGCGAATCATTGCGCTGCCACGTCTTCGTTTGTCAGAAATTGCCTATGTTATCGCTCATGCCAGAGCCGCTGTCTGCAACGATACCGGCCTTGGCCATCTGACGGCTGCCGTCAATGTAGCTTCTGTAAACTTATATGGCCCTACCCATCCTGGCCTGGTCGGCGCCCTGGGAAAATCACAAGTCTATTTGCAGGCGGATTTTCCTTGCGCGCCTTGCCAGAAAAAATCCTGTCATTACAAAGGCCCTTCTCCAGAATGGCCTGCATGTTTCACAAAAATACAGTCGTTGCTCTAAAAGGGGAAATTAAAGCCGGGCTTTATGATTTGCCTTCGGCTTTCGGTGTCGCCAGAGCAGCTAACTAAAATGCAAGCCTGTGCAGCGGAGGCGGATACGGCGACCGTCATGTGCGGCTTGTAGTGAAGTGAGGATTTGGCTAGATTACGGCTCGTGGCTAGGGTTTGCCGCTTGGGTAATCGTGACCTTGTCTGAGGAGAGGAACGACCATGCCGATTTACGAATACTCATGTCAAGACTGCCGTAAGTCTTTTTCCTTCCTGGTCGGTGTCGGGGCGGACGCCGATGAACCCCAGTGTCCTCGCTGTGGCGGGAAACATCTCTTCAAGCTCATTTCTAGAATTGCCCGGATCAAATCGAAAGGAGCGGCGCTAAATGAGCTGGGCGATTTGGATAAGGTTGGCGACCTCGAAGACCCCAGGGCTATGGCCCACTGGGCCAAAAAGATGGGGAAGGCTTTGGGCGAAGAGACGGGGGAGGATTACGAGGAGAAGATCGATGAGATGTTGGACAACCCGGAAGCCGCAGAAGATCTAGATGAAGAGTAAAAGGAAGAACGTAGGTCATTTTAACGGCGTTACTGCAGATATTCCCAACACATGCGCCTGCGACTTCAGTTTCGCCCTCGAGGCTGACCAGCAACTGAACCGTCTGTTTGACGACTAACAAGACCGGGATTGGTCGCTCGCAGGAACATAGGGAGGGTTATGGCATGAGGAGAAAAGAGGATGAGTCCAATTACTGGGACGATTGGGGTTCGGCTCGAATAGATGAATGAGCTTGACGATCATTGCCAACCTCTTGCGCGTCGCGACCATCTTTCTAAACGAATAGGAGTTAAAAGAAACTCATGATTCAGACTTTGGGATTGGTGAGCGGCATAATCATGCCGTTTTTTAATATCCCCTTGATCGTCCGAGTTATCCGGCGTCGGTCGTCCGCTGATATTAGCTTGGTATGGGCCGTGGGCGCCTGGATTTGTGTCATGGGGATACTGCCTTCGAGCCTTCAATCGCCGGACCCGGTGTTGTTAGCCTTTGGTGTGGTGAATGCCATTTTCTTTACGGGAGTCTTTGTTAGCGTCCTATATTTTCACCCATCCGTTAAGAAAAGTAAGGGCGATTTAGTCCTATAGGAGAGATGAGCATGCAGCAAGAGAATAGTCAGAATAAGTTGGCCGTACTAATCGACGCGGACAATACTCAGCCCTCAATCATTGATGCATTACTGGCAGAAATTGCAAAGTATGGCATTGCAAGCGTGAGACGGATCTACGGCGATTGGACCACCCCTAATTTGAGAGGCTGGAAGGGTGTCCTTTTGGAGCAAGCTATCCAGCCGATTCAACAATTCCGATATACAGTCGGAAAGAACGCTACTGATAGCGCGCTGATCATTGATGCGATGGATTTGCTCTACACCGAGAAACTTGATGGCTTCTGCATCGTTTCGAGTGATAGTGATTTTACGCGTTTGGCATCGAGGATTCGAGAGGCGGGCCTTGTCGTCTATGGCTTCGGCGAAAAAAAGACCCCCAAAGCATTTGTGGGCGCCTGCGATAAGTTCGTCTATACGGAGATACTTCGCGAGGATGAACCGACTGGCTCCCGAGGAAGGAAAACCACTACTGACCTGAACAAGGACACAACGCTGGTTAATCTATTGAAAAACGCCGTTGACTACTCAGCGAGTGAAGACGGATGGGCCTATCTAGGCCAGATGGGTCAACATATCGCAAATCAGTCTCCTGAATTTGATCCTCGCAACTATGGTTATAAGAAGCTAGGCGATCTAGTCAGAGCGACTCAGCTTTTCGACGTAGATGAGCGACGTTCTGCCGATTCACCTGGGATATCAGTATATGTCCGGGATAAACGCAAGAAACAAGCAAGTGCGGTCTGAGGAGTGAGATATGCCGAATGTCAAATTGCCTACGGGAGTTGATCTCTATTATGAATCGCATGGTCAAGGAGAGCCGTTGGTTTTCATCCCTTCCACCGCATTCTCCGGGGAAGTCTGGAAGCCGTACCAGGTTCCGGGACTGTCGAAGTCGCTGAATCTCATCATTCACGATCCAAGAGGCTGTGGCCGCTCGACCGTGAAGCAGGAAGTTTACACGATCGATCAGATGGCCAACGATGTCGTCGCTCTGCTCGACCATCTCGGTATCCGCTCGGCCCATGTCCTGGGCCACTCGATGGGCGGGCGCATCGGGCTGTCGATGACGCTCAACTTTCCGGGGCGCGTGAAGAGCCTGATTCTGGCCGCGAGCGGATCGGGCCCGGCGGCTCGAACCGGACCGGATTGCATCCCTGGTCTGCCGCACCGCACGGTCGTGGAGTTGGTCGAGATGGGTTTCGAGAAGGCGATCCGCCACGAGATCTGCGGGTCCGACACTTTCTTTACCAAAGATTACCGCGACCGCAATCCGGAGAAAGTCGAGGAATTCTTCAACCTGGCCTGGACGACACACGCGAAGCTCTCGGAGTTTATCCATCTCATCATCGCGCGCCAGAACTTCGAGTGCACTCACAGGTTGAGCGACGTCAGGGTCCCGACTCTGGTAGCCATCGGCGACGGCGACGCCGGCCGCAGCAATCATCTG
>VBLN01000305.1:0-1355 GCA_005878685.1 Deltaproteobacteria bacterium
TGCTCCTGCCATTGCCGGTAGCTTCTCGCTTTCTCAGGATCGAAGCCTGCGGCAAGCCCCGCCTCGCCAAATTCATCGTAGAGTTTGCGCTTTTCGGGATCGCTCAGGACATCGTAGGCGACAGATATCTCTTTAAACTTATTCTCGGCTTCCTTGTTTCCAGGATTGATGTCCGGATGATATTTTCGCGCGAGCTTGCGGTATGACTTGCGGATTTCTTCGTTCGAGGCGCTACGCTCGACGCCGAGAATTTTATAGTAGTCGCGTTCGGCCATTGTAAGCGTGAAAGAGCGTCATTTTCTTTCAAGGGATCTTGAGCAGTCTCTTAATATTGCCCGCCATGATCAGCCGGAGATCTTCGATCCTAAGCTTTAGATGACGCTGCGCGTGCTTGACGATCTTCTCGATCTCCCACTCCATCGGGTTGAACGGATGATCCGAGCCATAGAGCACCCGGTCGGCTCCTGCCCATGAAATCGACTCACAGAAAAAGGGCAGCCATCCTACGCCCGAGCTGTCCATGTGGACGTTGTCATACTTCTTCGCGATCTCCACCACCTCCCTGATGCCTTCCACCAGCCCCGAATGGCCCATGATGATGGGAAGCTTGCGGAAAGCTCCAGCCACCTCGCCGATCCGCTTCGGGCTCGCATTTTCTCCCAGACCGCAGTGAAAGAGGACCACTAAACCATGATGCTGCGCCGCCTCCATGAGCGGATAGACCTTTTCTTTGTCGTTGGCGGGGCAATTTTCAATCAGAGGATGAATCTTGATCCCTTTGAGTCCGAGCCTAACCCCTTCTTCCAAGACCTTAAGTGTATCCTTCGGACCATTTCCGGGACTGAGCCGCATAAAGCCGTGAATGCGTCCCGGATGTTGTTTCATAGTGTTGGCAATGTACTGGTTGGTTTCCCTGTAATCCGACGGCTCTCCTATTCCAATCGCAAATGTGACTACCCCATCCACCCCGGCGCCATCCATCGAGTTCAGCATGTCCTCCGCCATGAATTTCATGATCGGGGGAATCTGGTGTATGGCAAGTTTTTTTCTCGCTCCCATGTGAGAGTGCGCGTCAATGACTTCGATCCGTTCCCCTTCAACAGTAATCATTTCACCTCCTCAGAACTTTTAGCGGAGACTATCGGATAGGAAATTTCACGTCAACCGACTTCAGCTTGAGCCGCAGGTAGACATTTTCCGCGCCTTTAGGTAACAAGAGGGCTAGTCACCGAAGGAAACGATGCTATTAATAAGCCAAGTTGACGCCGGTCAAAAAAGTCCCAGAGGCGAAACGCGCGAGAGATCGGCGAGATGCTCCCAGCCAGCCGATGGGCATATGGGCCTTTTTCAACGGC
>VBLN01000305.1:1362-4986 GCA_005878685.1 Deltaproteobacteria bacterium
TTCATGACCCTTATACTCAACAATGACGAGATCCAGCAAGCGCTCAATGTAAAAGACTGCCTTGAAGTCATGGAAGAAACGTATCGCGAGCTGGCCACAAGCCAGGCTGTCAACCGCCCCACCAGTCACTCTTACCTCCCCCACTCTCTTGCCCAGACCACATACAGCTTCAAGTCCGTGGACGGCGGAGTAAAAAAATTCGGCGTCCTGGCCCTTCGCATCACCTCCGACGTTGTACGCGAGAAGAGCGTCAACAACTCCGTCCGGCTGGAAAAACTTCCCCTTGCGGGGGCGGGCCATTTCCTCGGTCTGGTCCAATTATTCAGCGTGGAGACGGGCGAGCTGCTGGCGATCATGCCGGACGGCTTCATCCAGCAGACCCGCGTGGGCGTGACCAGCGCCCTCGGAGCGAAAGCCCTCTCCCGCCAAAATTCAAACGTCCTCGCTCTGATCGGCTCCGGCGGCCAAGCTCGCTCCCACTTCCGCTTTCTCACCTCGGTGCGGCCGATCAAACGGGTTAAGATCTATAGCCCAAATCCGGACCATCGCAGAGCATTCGCCGCTCAGATGGAAAGGGAAACCGAAATCCCAACAGAAGCCGCGGAGAGCGCGGAGGCAGCAGTCAACGATTGCGACATCGTTTGCAGCGCCACCAACTCATCGCGCCCCGTGATCAGCGCTAATTGGCTGGAGCCTGGAATGCACTACAACGCGATTCGCGAATTCGAGATGGACGAGGCGGCGCTGGAGAAAAGCGATGTCGTTGCGATCCACACGCGCTTCGGCGGCATCCAGCACTTTCAGCCTCCGGGGACCGAGAAGGATCTACCGGGAGTGCGTCGAGAAAAGCCGAGAGAGTGGAGCCGCTATCCCGAGATCCAAGATCTTCTCGTGGGCCGGGCCGTCGGCCGGACCGATGATAAGCAGATCACCTTTTTTCTCAACAACGTGGGGACGGGGGTCCAGTTCGCCGCCATAGGCTACTGCGCCTTTCGCGCCGCGAAGGAAAAAGGATTAGGCAAAGAAATCCCGACTGACTGGTTTCTTCAGGACATTAAGCCTTAGCAAAGGAGCCAAGCCTAGGTCGAAAGATTCCATTGAATGGAGGCCTTATGGAAAAGACAATACAATTAGGCGCTGTTGTCCTTTGGAGCTTGATGGTCAGTTGTTTTCTTTTCATCTCCTACTCGCGTGCAACGAGCGAGACGATCGACGAGGTTTACAAGAAGGCCCTGAAGGAAAAGGGGGTTCTGAACTGCTATTGTTCACTCGCTCAGATCAACGCAGTGAAGATTTATCCGGCGTTTGAAAAGCGCTTTCCCGGTATCAGGATCAACCATGTGGACGCAACGTCCGATAAGCTTGCGGTTCGCGCCATCACCGAGGCTCGTGGGGGCAGGGTGATCGCTGATGTCCTGGAATTCGGCATAGAAAACATCGTACAGGTTCATGAGCAGAAGCTTTTATTGGAAAAACTCCCGCCCGAAGCCGCAGCCTACCCGGCCAACTTAAAAGGATCATTTTGGATTGCGAACAATCTGATCTTTTTTGTCGGTGCATGGAATACGAATTTGGTAAAGAAGCAAGATGAGCCTAAGTCCTTAGATGATTTTGCCGATCCCAAATGGAAAGGCAAGCTGATTGCTGAACCGCGAGATACGGAGATTCTCATAGGTTTGGCGCACAAGCACAAGAGCCTGGAGAAAGCCCGGGCCATTCTCAGTAAGATCGCCGCCAACAACGTCGAGTTCCACAAAGGTCACTCTGAGCTGGCAGAGTTCCTCGTGGCTGGACAAGGCGCGGCGTGCTTCACATGCTATTCCCATCACTATCCCTCGCGGATCACGAAGGGAGCCCCGCTGGGTTACTTTCTTACGGAAGGAGTGGGAGCCATCATCGGAGTTGCGGTCCTGAAGAAACCGCCTCATCCGAATACGGCCTGGCTCTTCACGCGCTGGGCCGCGTCAGAAGAGGGCCAGAAGGTTTATGCTATGGGCGGCCGCACGCCGGCTCATCCAAAAGTCGAACCCACCGAGAAAGTCCGGCCGCAGCTCATCTATGCGGTTAGCGCCGACGACGTGAAACAGTTTCCCAAGTACGAGAAGATTTGGAAGGAGATATTCAAGCTGAGGTAGGCCAATATCGGCGACGGGTTACCGATCAGAGCGGCTTCGCAAATGAACGGAGGAGAGGCATGAGAGCCATACCATTTTTTTATTCCATCCCCGGGATCGTATGGACACTATTGGTTCTTCCGCCCGCTTCCTTCTCGCAAAGCGTGGAAGAGATTCTCGCTCAAGTGAACAAGGTCTCACCCGCGGAACGACAGAGGCAACTCGAGGCCGGTGCGAAAAAAGAAGGAAAGCTCAAGTTCTCTTCGAATGAAAATACCGACCTCATACAGAAGTATCAAGCTGGGTTTGCCGCCAGGTACCCCTTCCTGAAGGTGGAGTCTTCAAGGGAAAGCGGAGCCAAAGGGGTGGAAAAAATTCTTCTGGAGCACCGGGCTGGAAAGCTGGACACCGATGTGATTGCGGTCCCGTTTGAAACGGCGGGATATGTAAAGAGGGAGGGCGTTTGGGCCCGTTATCTTTCTCCGGAGCTAAAGAATTACTCTAGTCTGTTTAAAGACAAGGATGGCTACTGGACGGCCAACCACTTTAACATCGCGGTGATCGGGTACAATACGAGGTTGGTCAAACCCGAAGAGGCGCCCAAAGATTATCCGGATCTTCTCAACTCCAAATGGAAGGGCGAGATCCTAATCGATCTGGAGCCTGATCGGGCCGTGCAGGGCTGGCTGATCAGCTGGGGAGAGGAAAAGACGCGAGCCTACATGAAAGGGCTAATGCGCAACGGAACTACGGTCCGGCGCGGCCATAATCTCCAGATTCAGCTTCTCTGCAGCGGAGAGACCAAGGTTGCGGTCGAGGTCTATGCCTACCGCGTCGCGCAGGTCAAGAACGAACAAAGGTGCCCCGCGGGTCTGAGTTTTCCCAACCCGACTCCCGGATCGCCTGGTAGTCAGCTCGGGGTCACTAAGAACGCCCCCCATCCCCACGCGGCGGCCCTGTTTCTAGATTTTATCCTCGGCGTCGAAGGCTCCAAGCTTCTAGCGAGTACCGGAAGACTCCCCGCCCGACGTGGAGCCAAAGCGCTCTACGAGGAAGTGTCCAATCTCGAGGAGAGGGGCGTCAATTTGCTGATGATCCCGGTAGAGCAGGCAGATCAATTAAATCTTCAATCCAAGAAACTGATAGAGGAGATTCTCATTCGGAGACAGCCGTAAGGAGACGGTCCCATGAAGAACATTGTTATCTGCTGTGACGGCACCGGGAACGAGTACGACCAAAACAACACAAACGTAGTGGACATCTATTCCGTAGTTCGCTAAGGGATGGAGCGCGCTCCGGACCGCTGCGTACCTATCAAGCGCCCTTGGCTGATTCTTGTTGCTCTCGGCCTATGCTCCAACGGAGTAGCGCTTGATGGCATCGCGGTCGAACGCAAGGCCGAGGCCCGGCTTTGAGGGAACTGCCAGCTCGCCGTTCACCGGCGCCGGCACTTCTTCGAAGAGCCTGAACGACCACGGCATATACTCAACGGTGAGGCCGTTGGGAATCG
>VBLN01000307.1 GCA_005878685.1 Deltaproteobacteria bacterium
TTGGTGCCCCCGGTGTGCCGTAGGCATTAGCCAGATGGAGATGCACGAGGGCTATCAACGAGTCGCGCACCAGGCTGTGTTCGTGCGGTTCCCCCTGCGTGGCCGGCCGGGTGAAAACCTGCTTGTCTGGACCACCACGCCGTGGACGCTCACCAGCAACGTGGCCGCTGCGGTCAATCCAAATCTCACCTATCTCAAGGTTCGCTATCGCAGCCAAGTGTACTATCTGGCCAAGGGCGTCTTCACGGCTGGGCGGCTTGAGGAGGAGTTCCGGAGAAGGGAATGGGTCGAGGGCGTTCCCAAGCTCAAATCGATCGAGCAGATTTTCAAAGAGAAGGGAGGCTACGAGATCCTCGGCGAGCTCTCGGGCGCCGAGATGTTGGGATGGCCGTACGATGGTCCCTTTGATGAGTTCGAAGCGCAGGGCCATCCTTGAGGCTACTCAATCGAGATTGCGGATGTGACGATCAAACAAAAGTGGGGGCCGGCAAAGCCGGCACGCGGGATCCACCGCGTGATTCCTTGGGATGCGGTGAGCGAGGCTGAGGGCACAGGCATCGTGCACATCGCGCCGGGATGCGGCAAGGAAGATTTTGCTCTCGGAAAAGACGAGAGTCTGGTTCCGATCGCGCCGCTCGACGAATCGGGAACCTTTCTGCATGGCTTTGGCGACCTCGAAGGCCGTTCGGCCCTTGACCCCGGCACTGTCGACTGGATCCTCGCCAATCTCCAACAGAAAGGTCTGCTCGTTGCGGTCGAGCGCTACCCGCACAACTATCCCCATTGTTGGCGTTGCAAAACCGAGCTTCTCTTCCGGCTCGTAGATGAATGGTTCATCGATATGCGCTGGCGCGATGCGATCATGGAAATCTGCTATGAGGTCCGCTGGATCCCCGACTTCGGCCTGCAGCGCGAGTTGGACTGGCTGAAGAATATGGGAGACTGGATGGTCTCCAAGAAGCGTTATTGGGGACTTGCGTTGCCGATCTGGATCTGTGAGAGCTGCGGCGCTTTCGATATCGTCGGCAGTCGTGAGGAGCTCAATAGCCGCGCTGTGGCTGGGTGGAAGGACTTCGAGGGTCACTCCCCCCACAGGCCCTGGGTAGATCTCGTAAAGATCCGCTGCGGCAAGTGCGGCAGCCAAGCGAGTCGGATTCCTGACGTCGGCAACCCCTGGCTCGATGCAGGGATCGTGCCCTACTCGACTTTGGGTTACAATCGAGACCGCAACTACTGGGAGAAGTGGTTCCCTGCCGACTTCGTTACTGAAAGCTTTCCGGGCCAGTTCCGCAACTGGTTTTACGCCTTGCTCGCCATGAGCGCGCTCATGGAGCGGCGGGCGCCCTTTAAGGTGCTGTTGGGGCATGCAATGGTGCGCGATGAGAAAGGCGAGGAGATGCACAAGTCGAAGGGAAACGCGATTCCTTTCGAGGAAGCGGCGGAAAAAATGGGCGCCGACGTCATGCGCTGGATGTTTTGCCGGAACAATCCCGCGAACAATATCAATTTTGGCTACGGCCCGGCCGACGAGCTGAGAAACCGATTCTTCTTCAAGCTTTGGAACACCTACGCTTTCTTCTGCAACTACGCGCGGCTGGACGGCTTTGATCCCGGGACCGCGCAAATTCCCGTCTCCGAAAGACCGGACATCGATCGCTGGATTCTTTCGGATCTTCAGCTGCTGGTTCAGACCGCGCGGTGCGAATTCGAAGACTACAACGTGATGACCTTCTGTCTCGCGGCCGAAGCTTACGTCGCTGAAAAGCTGAGCAACTGGTACGTGCGCCGCAACCGCCGCCGCTTCTGGAAGAGCGAAAAGAGCAGCGACAAGTTGGCCGCTTACCAGACGCTCTATGGGGTCCTTACCATGCTCACGAGGCTGCTCGCGCCGATCACGCCCTTCCTGGTCGAGGGCATGTACCAGAACCTGGAGCGGAGCGTGGACCAAGACACCGACCGACCTTTGAGTGTTCATCTTTGTGATTTTCCCCAGGTCGATGAGTCACTGATCGATGCCGAGCTTTCTGCAAGCATGGAGGCACTGCTGCGGGTAGTCTCTTTAGGCTCGGCAGTGCGCAACAGTGTGAGGATTAAGGTCCGTCAGCCCCTGGCGGAGATGAAGGTCCAGCCCGCCAATGACCCGGAGCGCCGCGCCATCTTGCGCTTCGCTGAGCAGATGTGTGAGGAACTGAACGTGAAGAACGTAAGCTTGCATGATCCCGCGCAAGGGCCACTCTTGCGATACGAGATCAAGCCCAACCTCAAGACCTTAGGCCCGAAGTTGGGCGAGCGGCTAAAGGAGGTGCAAGCAGCGCTGGCCGCCTTGGACTCCGTGTCAGTTGTTGAGAAGATCCAGACTGGAGGCAGTCTCGAGCTGGCCTGCCCCGGCGGGCCAGTGGTGTTGGATAAAAACGACATTCTCGTAAACGTTAGGGCGCCAGAGGGTTGGGCTGGGCTCAGCGACCATGGCACGCAGCTGATACTGGACGTGCGGGTGACGGAGGAACTTGCTTGCGAGGGGACAGCTCGTGAGATCGTTCGACACATCCAAGAGCTGCGAAAGAAATCTGGTCTCGAGATGGAAGATCGCATCCGTTTGTCTTTCCAGACCGACTCGTCGACCGTGCGCGAGGCGATCGAGACTCATAAGTCCTACATCAGCGGTGAAACCTTAGCCGTCGAACTGACCAAGGAGCCGCTCGATGGCAACGCAGAAAGAGCGGTTATCAAGCTTCAGGGTCAAACACTAACAATCGAGTTGATCAAAGCCATTCCGGCCCTATCATGAATCCCGGAGAATCGTCTTGACCGGCAAAAGCAAACTCATCCTAAGTCTGCTGATTTTTATTGTCCTCCTTGACCAGATCTCCAAACTCATCGTGGATCGGACAATGCCGCTGAACTATTCGATTTCGGTTATCGAGGATTTCTTCAATCTGACCTATATCCGAAACACCGGGGCCGCCTTCGGCATCTTCGCGGGCAGCAGCGCGGCGCTTCGTCAACCCTTCCTCATCCTGTTTTCCCTCTTGGCGATTGGTTTCATCATAATGATGCTAAGAAGGTTGCCTGAGGCGGAGAAAGGATTGATGGTCGCCCTTACTTTTATATTGGGCGGAGCGTTGGGAAACCTGATCGATCGGCTTCTTTACGGCGAGGTCATCGACTTTCTAGATTTCTACTGGTCTCGATTTCACTGGCCCGCCTTTAACTTCGCCGACAGCTTCATCACGGTCGGCGTTACCTTGACGCTCTATCGATTGGTTCGAGCCAAAGGCGAAGACCCCTTTGCTGCTAGGCGGGGAAAGAGCTAGCGGTGGATGGAGTGGGTCAGGCCGCGAGCTGGAAGAAGCTCTGCGAGAAATATCCGCCCAAGAAAACCGAAGCGGCGGCATGAAGCAAGAGCTAAAATCACCAAAAAAGTTTGCCGATGATCAAAAGAAGAACAGGAACCATCGCGAGGAAGGCAACAGTAAGCAACCTTGTACGACGCTCGAGATCACGCGTACTTTTCTGAACATCCTCCGAGCTTTGTAGATGCCGTTTTAGTCGTGACCTAGTCCATGCCATTGTCGACATTACAATGGCCACGATGGAAAGCAGTAAGAAATTTTTTGATAAGAACCAACGAGTAGTGAAAGTGTGGCAACTAAAATTGCGATTACCGTGAGCACGATCGTAATTGATGTATTGAGTCTTGTTTCAAAATTGTTTACCTTACTATCTACTTCATCGATCCGCTTTCTTGCTTCTGTGTATAACGCACTTTTTAGCTCTGTATTGTAATCTTCAAAGAGGGTACGGCTAGGAGGCCGTGGATACTTGATGCTTTCACCTTCTTTAAATGGTGTCGTCGTAACGAAATCCATTAAGGCAATCGCCTCACCAAATTTTAAAGTTACTTCCTTGTCAGACAGATTGTAGAGAGGACACAAAAGATGCCCCGCCCACCCAGGGTCCACCTGTGGACCGCCGACCCACAACAGACCTTGGTATGCCCACCTCACGCGAATATTCCATCTGGCGATCAAAAAGCGTGGTAAATTGATCCGCTCCCTTGTCTTAATGATCAGGACTTGGAACGGTGGGATCGACACTTGATTCTTGCCAGGTTCATCGAAAAGTTTTCCCGTGTTACCGCCTATT
>VBLN01000308.1 GCA_005878685.1 Deltaproteobacteria bacterium
ATCTTGAGAACGGGCAACGCAAGCACCGGGGAAAGCGCCCTCGATCATGCCCGGTTCCTGCTTAACCAGTTCGGCGGTCTCAAAGGCATCGATGGAACTCCGTTCAACGACTTGGGCTCCGTCAAAGGGATCGGTCCCGCCAAGATCGCGCAGCTCAAAGCCTGCCTGGAGATCGGCCGGCGGGTGACTCGGGACAAATGGGAGTCGGGAAAAGCCCTTCGTTCGTCGGAAGATGTCTTTCGCCACTTCCGTGATCGCTTGGAAAGAGAAAAGCGTGAGATTTTTTACGTCGTGCTCCTGACGAACAAGAACCGAAAAATCCGCGACGTCAAAATCTCCGAGGGTTCTCTCACCTCTTCGCTGGTCCATCCCCGTGAAGTCTACAATCCCGTGATCCGAGAATCCGCCGCGGCCGTGATCTTCGTCCACAATCATCCAAGCGGAGACCCCAACCCAAGCCCCGAGGATCTGGAGATCACACGGAGACTCAAAGAGGTGGGAGAAGTAATGGGGATTCGAGTTTTAGACCACGTCGTGATCGGACACGATCGCTACTTCAGCTTCAGCGACAAGCAAATCTTGTGAAGTTGACCGCAACTCCCTCATGAGCGAACCGAAGTGGTATCGCGGGCTCACGCCCTATCAATGGCGCGTCCTTGTTTGCGCCTGCCTGGGCTGGTGCCTGGACATCATGGATGGCTTTCTCTATGCCATCGTCCTGTTCCCGGCAATGAGTGAGCTTTTGGCAACGAAGGAGAGCGCAGTCATCGGATGGTACGGTGGAATCGTCTTGAGCATCTTCATGATCGGTTGGGCCTTGGGCGGAATTCTCTTTGGGCCGATAGCTGACCGTTATGGCCGGGTGAAAACGATGGCGCTGACCATACTTATCTATGCTTTCTTCACTGGTCTCTCCGGCCTGGCCCAGAGTTGGGTCGGGCTGGCATTTTATCGCTTCATGACCGGTCTCGGTATCGGAGGTGAGTGGGCGACCGGAGCGGCCCTGATCGCGGAGAGCTGGCCCGAGAAATCAAGGGCCAAGGCAGCCGGGATCATGCAGGCGTCGGGAGGGATAGGTTTTTTCTTCGCCTCCCTGCTCTATCTCTGGCTTGGTCCCCACGGCTGGCGATGGGTATTCGCCGCCGGCGTGCTTCCAGCATTCGTCGCCTTTTATATTCGAAAGTCCCTAAGCGAGCCGGACCGGTGGGTCAAAGCAAGAGAGAGCCGAAACCCCTTCCCTATACTGTTCACCGCTCCGGTCCGGCGCGACCTTTTCGTTGGAACCGGACTCACTATGGTTGCTACCTTCTGTTATCAAGGAGCTGTCCAGTGGGTGCCGACCTGGATCACGTCCATGCTCCACGCTCAGGGCATAGAGGAGGTAACGACCCAGGTCAGTGTGGTCACGACCGTTCTCAATGCCGGGGGCATCGTGGGTTGTCTTTGCTTCCCGGTTCTGGCCGACCGCTGGGGCAGGAAGAGTGCGCTGATCATCTATTTCTTGGGAGGTTTTCTCTCCATGCCTACAACCTTCTTTCTCATAGAGGAATTTGTCCAGGTGGTTCTTGTCTCGCCGATTATGGGATTTTTCGGCGGCGGGATTTTTACCGGCTTTGCGATCTACTTTCCCGAACTTTTCCCTACTGCCATACGCGCCACCGCTCAGGGATTCTGCTATAACTTCGCCCGCTTTTTCTCGGCGGTGGCCCCGTTGATGACCGGATTCCTCGTCTCAGCTTATGGCTCCTTTACCCCGGCGATCACAACCGTTGGGCTGATCTACTCGCTGGGACTTTTGATCTTGATCTTCGCCCGAGAAACTAAAGGACAAGCCCTGCCCGACTAATTTTTTTGCTTCCTCTTTCGCTCGAGAACCCGAGTTTTTTTTAGATAAGAATTTCTGACCAATTTTTTTCTTGACAACACCGACCCGCATACGCTATTAGACGCTCCACATTTCGTGTGTCCGAGTTATCCACAGGTGCAAATTTGGACGTCACTTTCGGAGATTAAAAGAAACCCCAAGGAGGATCATCATGGACGATTATAACTTTAATGGACATTTCGAAGGAGTCCGTCGCTCATATCAGCAATTGGACGACAAAATCTCCGAAAGGGGAGGTCTAGGAAACCTCTTCGCTCTTCGGAGCAAGCTCCGGGAATCCCTGGATGCGATCAGCCCCAGTGAGCTGGACGAGCTGCTCAACGAGATTCATCGCACAAGAGAAGCGCTGAATCGCCTGCAAGAAGAAGTGATAGAGCTCCGTTTCCTGAAAGAAGTATTCGCTTCGGCAACGCAGGCGCGAGCAACCGTGTTGCCGCAAAAGAGCCAATGGCAAGAGGTCGCGTAGCGGTTTCGATAGTTTCCACGATCTCGGCAATGTGACTTTCCCACCCGGCGATCGACTTTCCGGGCCGAGGGACACCCGATGTCCCTTCCCGCTCCTAGTGGGCGGTGAATGACGGTATTGTCTCTGTCTTCCCCCCTTCTTGACAGGGTCAACCTGCCTTGGTAGCTTTCCCCCGTCTACGACTTTAAGTTAGCCGAAGGCCCCGAATCTACAGCTTCTTTATGGCCGCCCCCGGCACCAAGATCGAAGTCGATCATGCCAGCAAGCTCTTTCTCGAAGGGACAGTGATAGCCTTTCGCAATGTCGACCTGGCCGTGCGGTCTAATGAGCTACTTTGCATCGTTGGCCCGTCCGGCTGCGGCAAAACTACCCTGCTCCGTTGCATTGGCGGACTCCTGGCCCCAAGTTCGGGCCGAGTCTTGATCGATAGTCAACCGGTCCACTCTCCCCGCGAAGGCGTGGCGATTGTCTTTCAACACTTTGGCCTGCTGCCGTGGAAAACCGTAGCCGACAACGTCGCCTTCGGGCTCCGAATGGCCGGAGCCGCCCGAGAGCTCGTAGCGGAGCGTGTGAGTCACTACATTAGACTAGTCGGGCTCGATGGCTTCGAAGGTCATTACCCCTATCAGCTGAGCGGCGGCATGCAGCAGCGCGTCGGGCTGGCCCGGGCGCTGGCGATTAACCCGGACATTCTGCTGATGGACGAACCGTTCGCCTCGGTCGACGCCCAGACCCGAGAAGTGCTCCAAGAGGAACTCCTTCAGCTTCACGATCGCGAGCGCAAAACGATGGTCTTCATCACCCACTCGATTGATGAAGCGATCCTGCTGGGCGACCGGGTGGCGGTGATGACCACGCGACCGGGCCGGGTGAAGGAGGTTTTGCCGATCGGCTTCGAGCGCCCGCGGGATCCGGCAGCAGTGCGAGCTCATTCACACTACACGGAGCTGCGCAACCATATATGGAACGAGCTGAGGCCGACGGTTGTAGAGAAGGCGTATGAGCGTCAGCCAAGCTAAGGCGAGAGTAACGGTCAGCTTGTCGCTTCCCGAAGACGAGGGGTTGGCCGCAGAGCAGCAGGCAGCGCGGGAGCGGGCACGGGCAGTGCAGCGTCGGTGGATGGTCGCCAATGCTACAATCCGAGTCATCTCGCTTGTAGCCGTGTTGGGCGGTTGGGAATATTTCGGGCGGCAGACCAACCCGGTCCTCTTCACCTATCCCACAGCCGTTGCTGCGGCCGCCGCNNNNTCAAGCGGCGAATTGTGGCAGTACCTGTCGCAGAGTTTAGTGGTTTTGGCCGCTGGCTTCACAGTCGCGGCTATCTTTGGAATAGCGCTAGGGCTCGTCATGGCTCGCCTTTGGGTGATTGACATCGCCCTGGACACCTACATCACCGCCCTATACTCTATCCCGTCAGTCGCTCTGGTGCCCGTATTGGTGCTCTGGATCGGCTTCGAAACCTCGGCCAAGATCGCGGTGGTCTTTCTCTTTACCTTTTTTCCGATCGTGATCAACACTTACCAGGGGGTCAAGAACGTCGACGCCCATCTGATCGAGGTGGGACGCGCTTTCCGCTGCAGCGAGCGGCAGCTCTGGAGCCATATCGTGCTGCCCGCGGCGGTGCCCTTCATCGTGGCTGGTCTTAGGCTCGCCATAGGCCGGGGACTGATCGGTATGGTGCTCGCTGATCTGTACACAGCGATTACCGGCATCGGCTATCTGATCGCCCGCTACGCCAGCATTTACCGCACAGACGCGATGTTCGTGCCGATTGTGACCCTGGGCATCCTGGGCATCAGCCTGACCGGGCTGCTGCGCTTTATCGAGCGGCGACTAGCGCCTTGGATGCACCAGTCGGACCGAGAATAGATCAAGGAGGCAGATCATGACAGATAGGAGCATGGCGAAGATTCACCGCCGGCCAAGCCTTGCTGGAGCCGTCGCTCTCGTGCTTTGCGCCCTGGCCTTCAGCATCGCACCGGCGCTCGCCCAGACGCCCAAGCAGGCCTGCAAAGAGATGCGCAAGGTCAAGCTCGGCGTTTCCGTCACACCGCCCAACGTGGTTCATACTCCGGTCTATGTCGCGCGCGGGCTCGGACTTTTTGCGAATCGCTGCATCGACGCCGAGATCGTTGAGTTCGAGGGAGGCCTCTCGGCCACCAACTTGGTCGCGGTGGCTCAAGGGGGAACGATCGCCTCGATGAACGCGACCGCCATCGCCCAAGGGATGAAGGCGAAGCAGATCTGGGGCATGGCGCCCCGTTTGCCACAAGCCTACGTCGTCAGTGAAGAGATCAAGGCCGCCGGCGATCTCAAGGGCAAGCGGCTCAGCGCGGCCGGGGGCGGGGTTGGAAGCTTTAACTGGGTGATGGGCCGCGAGGTGCTCAAAACAGCCGGGCTCAAGGTTGAAGATGTGCAATTCATCTCTCAGGGCACGGCTGGCCGCCTGCCCGGATTAGTCTCCGGCCAGCTCAACGGCGTGGCGCTGCATCCGGAAGATGTCTTCCTGGCCCAGAAAGAGAAGCCCAACGTGCGCGTCTTAGTGCAGCTCTCCGATCTTCTGCCCAAATATTTCTTTAACGCCTACGGCGCTGCCGAAAGCCTGCTCAGCCGCGACCGCGCGCTGGTGCGCGATGTCGTTTCCGCTCTCATCGAGGCCAACCGCGCCATCTATACGCAGAAAGAGAAAGTCATTCCCGTCATGGCGCAGGCTACCAAAGAGCCGCCGGAGGCGGTCACCTTTGCCTATGACTACCTGACTAAAAACTGCGTCTGGAGCGTGAACAGCGGATTCTCCAGGGACCGCACGGAATGGTCCATCGACAATGCCGTTGAGAACGGCGATATCCAGGCGGACAAAAAGCCGACCTACGAGCAGGTGGTTGACGTCAAGCTCGGCGAGGAAGCGCTAAAGGCAGTGGGCGGGCCGACCAAGATCCGCGGCTGCGGAGATTAATACCGTGATTCGTGATCGGGCTTCGACTGAGCTCAGCCGAATGTCTGACTCGTGCTCGGGAGGGAGGAGAGTGAACGAACACGAGCCACGGACACGAGCACGAATAAAGGGCAAGCGAGAACTGTTGGCATCGATCTGAACAGAAAGGACGGTATGATGCCTCAATACGCGTTTTCCGATATCAGAGGGCG
>VBLN01000306.1 GCA_005878685.1 Deltaproteobacteria bacterium
CCTATCATGTAGAAGTCGCTTTCCAAGGCAGGTTGGAGCCTAATGAATAGTTTCTGCCTCGAAATGGTTGTCCGTTCTTGGTGGCCGGACCCTAAAAAGCAGCCTCCTATCAGGATTTGGGGGTCACGTCATCGAGAGGAAGGAGGGAATAAATGAAGAAGCTAGGAATCATGACAGCGTTGCTCGTCGCACTGGTTGCGCCCACCATGGTCCGGGCTGAGCACCTCGCAACCGTGCTGACCGGCTACGAGGAGACTCCCGCCGCGGTGTCCACGCACGCGAGCGGCGAGTTCGACGCCACGATCGACCATGACGATGATCGCATCGACTATAAGCTGACGTTTAGCGGGCTGCAGGGGACGGTGACTCAGTCCCATATCCATGTCGGCCAGTTGAGCGTGACCGGCAGCATCGTCATCTTTCTGTGCCAGACGTCGGCAAATCCTGATCCTACCGGCCTTGCCCCTCAGTGCCCTCAAGAGGGCACCGTGAATGGGACGATCACGGCCGCAAACGTCATAGCCGGGTCTCAGCCACCCCAGCAGCTCGCGGCTGGTGACCTCGGTGGGGTCATCGTCGCCATCCGGGCCAGCGCTGCCTACGCGAACGTACACACGAACCTCTCTCCGGGTGGCGAGATACGCGGCCAGATCCGCGTCATCGGCCGCTAGTGCCCTCGTCGTGCGCCGGGCGTCGAGTTTAGGGAATTCGTTAGCGACAGGCCGCCGCCGACCCCCCTATAAGTCTTCACTCTAAACTCTTTACTAGATCTCGATGTGCGAGCCAAGGTGCGAAATCGGGCGATCTTACAATGAATTTCGGCTTTGGAAAAGGGGAAAAGGGGCGTTAGGGGTGAGTGGTGAGTAGTGAGTTTTGAGGATAAAGATAGGAACCGGAAAAAGGCGACAAGCGAATGGGAAGGAGCCGGCTGAAACAGGGAGCAGGCGATGGGAAAAAAAGGGCAGCTAGTAGGTCAATGAAGAAAAGCAGAAGATAGACGGTCTACATGGTATAGGTAAGATCCAAGCCGCCAATGTATTCAATGGAGCGGTGGACCTGGGTACGTAAAAGCGTGAAAATGCCGTCGCAGAAAGAGGAATCATCAAATAAAAGTGACCCCATGTAGCTGCTTCCTTCATATTCCATGACTAAAAAGCATCTGTCGCGGGGTTCGATAGTACTCAGCTTCACATCAGAGAGGACGCCGACTTCAGCTTTTGGACGCTTGTTTTCTTCTCCGCCTATCCAAGTCCAAACAGGAGGCCAGTTGCGAATGCCTCGGCGGGACATGAGTGGATGATTTCGCAGCTCCATAGCTCAAAGGAAACCCGGTTTTTATTTCTCCTATGTCTCCCTATTCATTATTGGTATGGCGTTTATCTAGCCTGAGTTTAAACACGCCGGCGATGGCGGTTTCTAATTCCCTGTGGTTAAAAGGCTTGGCGATATAGCCATCACAGCCGGCCGCTAGACATTTCTCTTTATCGCCCGGCATAGCTTTCGCGGTAGCCGCCAGTATGGGGACGTCTCGAGTTGATGGATTTTCCCTCAGCCGACGGGTGGCTTCGAGGCCGTCCAATTCGGGGAGCAGGATGTCCATGACAACCAGGTCAGGCGGTGCTGAAACAACCATCTTCACAGCTTCCAGTCCATTTGTGGCTACCCTTACCTCATAACCTAAGTGCTTTAGTTCCATCTCTAGTACATCAACCGTTGGTGGATTATCCTCTACCAAAAGTACTCGTTTCTTCATAGTGATCCCTGAGTCATCCAGAGGCTCAACGTTGTAAGCGTTGGCTGGGAGATGCCTTTGCCTCGCTCAAAGCCCAATGGCGGCCGCCCCCTTTTCCTTCTTTCATTGCTAACAGGCATCTCGGTATTCAGTGCTTCAGCCAGTCGTGCGGCGCTTGTATCTCGGACGATCTACGCTCCGGATCACGGAGCACAGTTGGGATTCTCACCGTAAACGTCGATTCTCCTGCTCTTTGCAGGAGTATCGCATGTTTTCCTATTCATTATTGGTATGGCGTTTATTTGGCCTGCCTTTCAATACGCCAGCGATGGCGACTTCCAATTCCCTGTGGCTAAAAGGCTTGGCGATGTAACCATCGCAGCCGGCCGCTAGACATTTCTCTTTATCGCCCGGCATAGCTTTCGCGGTAGCTGCCAGGATGGGGACGTCTCGAGTTGATGGATTTTCCCTCAGCCGACGGGTGGCTGTGAAGCCGTCCAATTCTGGGAGCATTATGTCCATGACAACCAGGTCAGGCAGCTCTGAAACAGCCATCTTCACCGCTTCCAGTCCATTTGTAGCTACCCTTACCTCATAACCTAAGTGTTGCAGCGCCTTCTCTAATACATCAATCGTCGATAGATCATCCTCCACCAAAAGTACCCGTTTCTTCATAGCGATCCTCCAGTCATATTCTCGCCGCCGCGAGCCTTCCCAGCTTTCACTTCAGACGGTATCATGATCGTGAACGTCGATCCTTTTCCCTCTTCTCTCTCGACTTCGACGGTTCCACCGAGAAGCTCCGTGAATCTCTTCACGATATAGAGCCCTAATCCCACGCCTCCGTAGAGCCGCGTCTCGGAGCTGTCGCCCTGGTAAAACTTGTCAAAGATGACCGGGAGCTTCTGCTTGGAAATGCCAATTCCGGTATCGGCCACGCTAAATTCCACGTGACATCTCCCGTTGTCTCTCGCGTCTTCTATCGGCTTCGCCGATATAGCTACGCTTCCCTTTTCCGTAAACTTAATCGCATTATTGATTACGCTTTGGAGAACGCACTTCAGTTTGATGCCGTCGGTCATGATCGTGGGTAGGTTAGAGTCACAGTCCCATATGAGGTCCAGATCTTTCTCCCTGGGTACGGAGACGGAGGACCTTAGCTCAGTGAGAAAATCTTCGACATTCACTTCGTGACGGTCCGCCTTAACCTTGTCGGCCTCAAGCAATGTAGTATACAGGATACTGTTGACTATGCCTAACAGGTCATGTGTCGCCGTCAGCTCCTCCGGTGGGCTGGGACGGCACATGTGATATCCTTGGGCGGCGTTGCAGCCGAGCGCGGCGAGACCATCCCAGGTTTCCTGATCCTCGATGCCTTCGGCGACGACCGTGAGACCCAGGTCCCGTCCGAGGCCGATGGTCGAGCGCACGATCGTGGCGCTGTTGGGGTCGTTCATCAGGCCCGCCACAAAGGACTTATCGATCTTGATCTCGCTCACGGGTAGTTTTTTAAGATACGAGAGCGATGAGTAGCCCGTGCCGAAGTCGTCGACTGAAAAGTGAATGCCCATTTCACTCAATTGCTCGAGGGCCGTGGTGGTCCTGGCCGTGTCCGCCATCAAGGCGCTCTCAGTCAGTTCGAGCGTGAGCCCGTCATGCTCTAGGCCGTTGGCTTGCCGGAGTCGGGCGATCTCGTCGGCAAAAGAAAACTCTTGCAGGTTCCGCGCCGAGAGATTCACGGCCATGCCGATCTCCAATCCCGCGTCATGCCAAGCCCTCGATTGGCGGAGCGCCTTGTCGAGCACCCACCGAGTAAGCGGTTGGATCAGCCCGGTCTTTTCGGCCAGGGGAATAAACTGGTCCGGAAGGATCCAGCCCTGTTTTGGGTGAGGCCAGCGCAGAAGGGCCTCGACCCCGATGGTGCGGCCGGTTTCGAAGCTCACCTTGGGTTGGTAGCACAGGGCCAGCTTGTCGCGTTCGATTGCCTGGCGAAGTTCGCCCATCATCGCGAGACGCTGAGGGCTGTACTGATCGATCGCCGGAGAGTAGATGGCATAGCCGGTCCTTGTCCTTTTGGCAGCCCGTCGGGCCATATCCGCCCGGCTGAGGAGCGTGTCGGGGTCCTGGCCGTGCTCGGGGAAAAGGGCGACGCCGACGCTTGCCTGGATCCCGAGCATAAGGCTATCAACCTTGAAGAGGGGCTCCAGGCTCTGGAGAATATCTTGACAGACTTGCTGAATGTTCTTAGCGGTGAATGTCCCGGCCAACAGAGCGCCAAATTCGTCTGCGCCCAGGCGTGCGACTGTGACGGCATCCGGCAGGGCGTCCTTCAGTCTTTTTGCCACTTGCCGCAGCAACAGATCGCCGTTCTGGTAGCTCAACGTATTATTAATCTCCTGAAAGCGGTCTAAATTAACCATGCACAGCGCCGCCGGCTTATCGGTCTGAATCGTCTGCTGTAAACGATCTCGCAGATGGGTACGGTTGGGGAGTCCGGTTAGAGAATCATAGGAAGCCAGGTACGCGAGCCTGGATACGGCGCGGCTCAAGGCGACCGCCTGACTGATCTGGCTATTGATAGCCTTGGAGAAGACGAGCCAGTCTTCGTCGAGATCTCTGGTGTCGGACATCAGGACAACGACTCCCAGCCGCTCGGCTCCTAAAAGGAGCGGGTTGATCAATATTGTCTTGGCTCCCAGCTGAGCCAATAAATGGGTGAAGGAGTTCTGCTGCGCCGGGGAAAGCGAGATGGAGAGCAATTCACCTCTGAGCATGGGGTCGTACAGCAACCCCTCGTAGCCGAAGAAGTTCGTCAGGGAGTTGCCGACCGCGTCTGGAAAGCCGACTTGCACCGAGAAGTTTAGGTGCCCCCTTTGATCTGCAAGATAGATCGCGCCGCAAGAGAATCCGACGACGTTGAGGTAATGCGCCAGAATGTTCGTTAGCAGCGACCGGGTATCCTGGCTGCCTCCCAGAAAATTCTCTCCTACGCTGGCGAGCACCGAAATTTGCGCGTTTTGGACGGCGCAACGTCGCGCGAGTCCCGTGCTGAGCCTGGCTTGGCGGTAAAGCTGGTGAGCCACGCGCTCATGGTGCGTGGCTTCAAGCGCTTGCGCGCCCTTTTTCGGTCGGGGAGACGGGTTCTCCAGACTTTCCAGGAGCGCGTTGATCGCATCCTGGAAGTCCGGTGTTCTCACGATCAGGGCGCTTGCTCCTGTAGCTCGGGTTAATCGTTTGTCGGTTTGGGTTTCATAACTATTGCTTAGCAGCACCACCGGAACCCGGAAGAGGACCGGATCCTTGCGCACCGCCATGCAGAGCTGAAAGCCATCCATTCCAGGCATCAAGATATCCGAGATGATGGCGTCGGGAAGCCAATGCCTCGCTTTGCTCAGTCCCTCGTGTCCGTCCTTGGCGGTGGTCACAGCAAAACCTAGATGGGTGAGATAGGTCTCGAGGAGCTTGAGCTGGGCCGGCTCATCGTCGATCGCCAGGACACGCCTGCCCATGCCCGACGTTTTCGCGGCCGTCTGGGTCGATGCTAGGTGGATCCGGACGGTGCTGATGAGATGAGACGGTTCGACAGGCTTGAAAAGGTAGTCCGTGAACGGAGCCTCAGCCAGCCTCAGCTCATCGGCCTTCGCGACCAGGCCGGTCAGGGCCAGAATGGGGATTTCTGCGCCACTCGGCAGAGCGCGGAGTTGCAAAACGAGATCGAACGCGTCGATGTCCGGCAAAGACAGGTCCTGCAAGACGAGATCGGGTTTTTCGTCAGCCATCAGTTTGAGGGCGTTCTTGCCGTCCGCCGCCTCCAGGATGGCGTAGCCCTCGGCCTCCAGAGCAACGCGCACCATCTTCCTTGAAATTGGATTGTCTTCGATCACTAAAATCTTCATAACGTAGCTATCGGCATTCAGCTATCAGCCTTCAGCGCTCTGAACTCAAAACTTCTCTTGCCATTCCCGGGCCAGAACCTAACGAACCGATTCCGGAGCGATTTGTGACTCCTCATGAGTCTAGCGGTTTGAGGGTCGTTTTGTTCCATGTATAACCCAACAGTTAGACTTCTCTTGTGAACGGCGGGTGTTCAGAAATAGCCTTTGCAAGACGCTCTGAGCACACCGTGACTTTGAAAGCGCCTTGCCTCCTCAGGGTCTGCCAGTGATGAGCAGGCTTCATGCCAGAATACGGAAGGCCATGATGGCCTGTTTTCATTGGCGCTTTGCCCGCACAAAGGGTCCCGAGTGCGCCAGCGCCGATAGAGACCGGACAGAAATGGACAAAAATGCATATTTTTGTCATTCAGGCCATTGCTGGAATTCTTTTCCCAGAACCTGATGGTGAAGCTCGACATCCACGAGACCGCCGGCCTCGTCCGCTACGCTATGCGTATAGGGTTGATCCAAGCATAAGCATAACTCCGGTATTTTTCCCCTCAATCTAAGGTATCCACCCGATTCTCGCACTTTCCTTTGCGGCCCATACTAGAACGCTTTGCGTAAGAGCTCAGTGTATCCAATAGCCAGAAAGGATGTTCACGATGACCGCTACGATCCTAACCGTCGATGACGACAGAGGCTTCCTGGACGTGCTGCGCGATTTGCTGGGGCAGGAGCCTGAATTTCAGCTCGTGGGGGTAGCCGAAAATGGCGAAGAGGCGGTGCGCGCTGCGCGGGAGCTTGAGCCGGATGTGGTCCTTATGGATCTCACCATGCCGCGAGTCAATGGTTTCGATGCCACCAGGCGAATCAAGAGTTTTCGACCCGCGACGAAGGTCATCATCTTGACGGTCCACTCGGAGGATCACTACGAGA
>VBLN01000290.1 GCA_005878685.1 Deltaproteobacteria bacterium
GAGCATGCTTGTGGGCCAAAAATCGATCCGAATCTCGGTAGGTCGGTCTGACTGACCGTAGCGGCGACGAAGGATTCCTTCGGAGATGTTGTAAACAGAACCATCAGGGTGGACATCCACCAGCTTACCTGTAAAGTCTGTATTGGGCGCTGTGGTTGAGACAAACAGAATCAGTCTTACCGGGCCAGTCACCTCGATATCTTCTTTCAGTGAAGGAGTGCTATAGATCAAAACATCTTGCCTCTTCTCAATATCATTTTGCAGGGCAATTCCTGCGCGTAGTCCGATCATCGCACCGCCGGTCGTCGGCACCGGATTCCGAGGATCGTAGATGTACGAATCGGAGGGCTCCTCTGAAGTAGGTGGGGCCGGCATCAGCGCTCCATCCCCAGCCAAACCGTTTGCCTTTCCATTACCTCGCAAGTAGTAGGGAATGTACCGCGTTCGAGCCAATGGCCACTCCTGCTCGTCTCTCCAGAGATTCTCTCCCATCACGTAGATCTGGACCGGTGAGTTGAGAGCCATACCGGATGACTGCAAATGCCGATCAAACCATGGCACGCTGGGGGCGAGGCTAGCGAGACGATAGTTCCCTGGCGTCGTACCATCCGGAAACGTCACTGTTCTAGCGTGAGTCCAGGGGCCGATAACTAGGCGAGAGGCGGCTGCAATCTCCGGCCGCGCCTCTCGACGGATTCTGACGAAGTCATCGAGTTGAGAAGGCAAGAACGGATCATACCATCCCGCCATGAGAAGGACCGGCGCCACCAACCGTTTGGCTCGGTCGTCTCCATCGATCTCACGCCAATAATCGTCTCTCTCTGAATGGATGACCCAGTCGTTGAAGGCCGGAATGTCTCGGAACGCACGGTCATCGGCTTCCAAGAGGGGAAACCCGTTGTATCCGGGCCGCAGTACTTCGTCCGAAGGCCATTCGTCTAGGTCTCCGTAACTCTGTATTGCCCAGATCAGGGCGCTCTCCAGCGAAAAGGCGCCGCCGGGGTAAAGCATTTCGTAAAAGCTGACGCTTGAGAGCTGGATCATCAAGGCCGATGGTCCGGGATTAACTTGGTCAGCGACGACCCACTGAGTGTAGCCAAAGTAAGAGCCGCCCCACATCCCAAGGCGACCGTCGAACCAAGGCTGTTTCGCGATCCATTGAAGGGTCTCGATACCGTCTTGTCGCTCGTGACGAAGGGGGTAATAATTTCCACCGGACTGGTAGCGGCCGCGTGTTCCTTGAATAATAACCCTGTATCCCCTCTCCGCCCAGAACCGACCTACCACAGTCGCATAGAGCTTATTCAGGAAAGTGTCGGAATAAGGGATGCGCACGAGAATTATGGGAGTGGGGCCCTCCTTTTTTGGGTGGTAGATATCAGAGACAAGCGCAATGCCGTCAGAAGTCATCATCGTAGCTCCGCGCTCGACCTGGACAGCGAATTCGGGTGGTCTAGTGTCGAGCTGTCGGGCAAGCCACCAGGAACCGATCTGTGTAGGAGCACAGGATAGAGATCCAATGGACAGGAAACTAGCTAAAGCTAATGCCCTCATAAGATCTCAGCGCCTGGAATGGAAATGGCCCAACGTGAAGAGAAACCCTGCCAGGACAAAATGAAAGAAAATTGGAATTGTTCCGCCAAACCATCTCTTGTCTGGATGAAACGCCATAGTGATGACGTATCGGAGGAGCATGGAGACGAAGTAAATATAGCTGAACCACAGAATAAACTTACCCATGGCTCTTCTTTGGATCACGAAGAAACCATATCGCCTGGAAAAGTCGCTGCATACCTTAATTTGGAAAATTAGAATCAGGATCTGCATGGGAAGTAGGATCGGATAAGGTATGAGGCCCGAATACCATTCCTCCATGGGCGGCAGCGACGCGACGTCGAAGAACGCAACTAGAACTTGGCCTAACACCCTCAGAAAGAACAGTGATGTCAGCACCCAGAGGACCGCCTCGTAGGCCCGCGGCACCTCCAGGACCGCGCCGGCTCGGTAAGTCGTACCTATTTCCTCTAAGGCCATAGTTGCCTGGAACGGAAGAACAGATTCACCCTCCGACTCTTTCCATAGCCATGGTTTTTGCTTTCTTTAGATCTGCCTTTCCTGACCCCAGCAACGGGATGGCCTCGACGCAATAAAAATTTTCTCTCTTGGGGATCCAGAGCTTGGGAAGGTCGGTCTGATTCAATTTATCCCAGAGCTCCTGTGGCTCGGTTGCATTTCGAGTGTAGAAGACGACAAGCCGCTCGCCCTTCTGCTCATCGGGGATCGAGGTGACCACGCAACTCTGATCTCCCAGAATCTGGTTGATCGCTTCCTCTACCTTGATGTGGGGAACCATCTCGCCGCCAATTTTGCTGAAGCGGGACAGGCGATCGGTTATCCGTATGAAGCCGTCATCGTCGATGGAGGCAATATCGCCGGTGATATACCAGCTGTCTTTTGAAACCTCGGCGGTTTTTTGCGGCTCGCCCAGGTAGCCCATCATCCGATTGGGACCTTTAACGAGAAGCAACCCCTCATCGCCCGGAGGGAGCATTTCGCCTGTGTCGGGGTTGACCACTTTCGCCGCTACTCCGGGGACGGGATGGCCTACGGTTCCGGGCTTAAGGCCGGTCTGATGCTCGCGTCCCTCTTGTACGTCGGGGATGTTCACTGCCACAACGGGTCCCATCTCCGTGCATCCATATCCTTCCAAGAGATCCAGACCATACTTTTCCTTGAAGGCCTTCGCCACGGGTTCGCGCAGCTTCTCGGCGCCTACGATTGCGTAATGCAAGGTGGAGAATTCCTCGGCAGTGCACCGCCGAAGGTAAGCCGCGTAAAAAGTTGGCGTGCTGATTAGGATTGTGGTTTTGTATTTTGCGACCATCTCGCCGATAGTCTTTGCGTCCATTGGGTTGGAGTGATAAACGACGCCGAAACCAGCGATCAGCGGAAACCAGAGAGTGCCGGTCAAACCGAAGGAATGAAAAAATGGCAGCACGCCCATCATCCGGTCTTGGTTCGTGATCCAGAAGATTTGAGCGATCGCCTCGATATTCGAGAGGATATTATGATGGGACAGCATGACTCCCTTCGGCGTCCCGGTGCTTCCGCTGGAGAAGATGACTGTGGCGAGGGTGTTGGAGTCGAGCTTTGCGGGACGATAAAGATCCCCGAGCAAGCGGGAGGGGAGGAGAAAGGCTAATAGGCCCGTGACGGCTTTTTGCAGCGGCGTTAGCTGTTTTGCGAGATCTTCGAGGAAGATCATGCCTTTCGTCTCGTCAAGCTTGGCCGGTGCTAAAAATGTCCTAGAGCTTATGATGGTGTGAATGCCGCACTGCTGGATTGCCGAAGCCATGGCTTCTTGTCCCGCGGTAAAATTGAGGTTCACTGGAACCTTCCCCGCTAGGAGCACAGCGACATTCGCCAGAGCCCCGGCTACGGAGGCGGGAAGCAGGAGACCCACGAGCGAATCGTCCCGGCAATATTTTTGGATCAGCCGGGAGAGGAGTAGGCTTCCGATAAGCGCACTTCCATAATTCAGCTCCCTTCCGGTCGAGTCGCTCATCGCCAA
>VBLN01000291.1:0-3450 GCA_005878685.1 Deltaproteobacteria bacterium
GAAGACGTGCCGCTCGCGGCAATCGCGGACAGGCAGCGGCGCGCGGTACAAGAAGATCGGATAATCGTCGCGGCCACGTTGGCGAAAGCTCTAGAGATCTTCGTCCTGCCGATCGCCTTCATCGACTTCGAAACCCTGTGCCTCGCCGTGCCGGTCTGGAACGGCTGCCATCCCTACGACCAGGTACCGGTTCAGTTTAGTTGTCACGTACAAGACACCGACGGTAGCGTCGCACATCACGAGTGGCTCGCCGAAGGGCGGGAAGATCCGCGGCTGCAACTCGCGGCGTCGCTGATCAAAGCCTGCGCCTCCGCCCGCACGGTCGTCGCGTACAACGCCGGCTTCGAGAGAAAGCGCATAGAGGAAATGGCCGCCGCTTTCCCAACTCTCGCGCCGCAGCTCCTGAGCATGACGGCTCGCCTAGTCGACCTGCTCCCAATCGTGCGCAACCACGTCTACCACCCGCAGTTTGATGGCAGCTTTAGCCTCAAGAAAGTTTTACCGGCACTCGTGCCGGAGCTTAGTTATGATGGTTTGGCAATCGCTGAAGGTGTGACTGCGAGCATTGAGCTCGAACGATTGATGTTCAGTGGAGACGGGCTAGACGCGGAAGCGACGAAGCAGCTCCGAAGCGATCTACTGCGCTATTGTCACCAGGACACCTGGGGCTTGGTCAAACTTCTAGAATTCCTGCGCCACCTTTTTGTTTAGTCACTTAGTAGTTCTCGCAGTTCAACCAGATCCGGGCTCAAACGTTTTGAACGGAGCGCAGCGGTTGAAAGTTTTGAACGATTTGAACGGGCTTCGTTTGCGTGAGAACGTGCGTTTCAACGCAAAAAACGAGCGCTAAGCCCTTTACAAGGCTCAGCGTTTTTTGTAGCTTTTGGAACAGGCAAGATCCTTATCAACGACGTGATGGAATTCTAGGAAAGGAGAACTTCAATGATGAGACTCTTTAAACTCTTCATCGCCGTGTTGTTCGCCGCCGCTCTCACAGGGGCGCCCGCCGCATGGGCTCAGGCGCCTGCTAAGACCAAGGAAAAGTCAGCCGCAAAGGCGGAGAGCAAGAAGAGCACAGAAAAGAAGGCGTTAGTAGACATTAACAGCGCCCCGGCTGACGAGCTTCAATCGCTCAAAGGGATCGGCGACGCCTACTCCAAGAAGATCGTCGAGAACCGTCCCTATAAGCGGAAGGATGAGTTGGTCAAAAAGAAAATCATACCGCAGGCGACCTATGACGACATAAAGGATCAGATCATCGCCAAGCAAGCCACGGCCAAGAAGAAGTAATGCAAGAGTAAAAGCCGCAGAGCTCTTCCGAGGATCGCCCTATGAAAGTAAGGCGCTGGTGGATCATTTCCACGCTTGTTCTCCTGTTCTTATCGACAGTAAAGCCGCCGGACGCAGCCGCGCTCACCATCAAGGTGGGGTACCCTCAGCTGAGCGGCGGGTCGATGCCGCTCTGGGTCATCACCGAGAGCAAGCTCGACCAGCGGTACGGTGCTGATGTCAAGCCGATTTACATCGCCGGCGGAGCCACGCTCACCCACTCGCTCATTGCCGGTGATGTCGATATAGCGCTCACAGGCGGGGCAGTCGTCGGCGCGGTCCTCAGCGGAGCCGACCTTGTTTATGTAGGCATCGGGCTCTCGACCTATGCCTTTACTGTTTATGCCAAACCGGACATTAAGGAGATCAATGACCTCCGCGGCAAGGTTTTTGGGGTCATCACCAGAGGCGCCTCCTCCGACCACGCAGCCATCGCACTCTTCAATCGGTATGGGATGCGGGTCGGGCAAGAGGTGAAGTTTCTCTATTTCGCGCGCCAGGGAGACCTGTTAGCCGCTTTAGACAAAGGGATCGTCGTGGCCGGAGTGTTCTCATCGCCGACAAACGTGATGGCGAAGCGCCTCGGTTACAAGGAACTGGTGAACATCGCGTCCTTCAAGCTTCCCTACCCGCACAATGCTATTGCCACGCGCAAGTCCCTGGTCCGGCAGAATCCGGAGCTGATCAAAGGTTTCCTAAAGGCGTACCTCGCGGCGATCAAGATTATTCACGAGGAACCCGAGGGGGCGAAGAAAGCCCTCGCCCATCTTCTCGGAACTAAAGATCCTGAGATGATCGACGACTCCTATCGAAGCCTCGCCCCGCTGTTCTTGAAGGTTCCTTATATGCCCGAGGAGGCGATCCGCACGGTCCTCTCGCTTTCGGACCATCCCAAGGCCGCATCAGCCGATCCCAAGGATTTCTTCGACAACCGTTTGCTCAAGGAGCTGGAGGATACGGGCTTCGTCAAGGAGCTTTACAGCCGGCGATAGATCATCCCAACGCTGTCGTTCTACGTCAGCGAGATTCCAAAGCCCGACGCCGCGCTTTCCCAGGCCGAGAATATTTTCTCATTTTCGCAATTACGAAACCGTGAAAGTGAGTCATTTCGACCTTTCGGGAATTCCCGAAACGTGGAAGTATAGACTGACTCGGCAGGAATTCAACCGTGCGGCTGGCACGTCCGCTCGTTCACGAACCCCGTAGCTTCTGAAAGAGCAAAAGCAAAGACCCTAGTTCTTCTAATTACGCTAACTCAAAGGTGAGATTGTCGAGAATCAAAAGCCTGACCGCGAACCTCTCTGACCCCGAACCTCTCAATCATCTCCGTCTATGCTTATCCTGCCGAGCCTTTTGCAGCATCTCTTCCCTGGATTTGAAATGTTGCCCGGCAAACTTTCCTTGATGACAATGATATTCCTTTTTCCTTTTATCAGGATGACAACCCTCAGCGTCCAGTTTGCCTTTATGCGGGTAGGCTAGGGAGGCATTAAAGAAAAGGAATAAAAAGACGAAGAGAAAAGTTCTAATGGTAGCCATATTAACCTCCAAGATGAGATGGTTCCTGCAAAGAATAAACGCGCGAAGAGCGACTCCTGCATCACGGGGACTTATCACGCAATCGGACGATGTCAAGGGGGACCTGGATTAAGACTTTTCAAAAAGTCTGGCCAAACTAAGCTTCCCAGGACTCGCATCCTTTTTCTCACGCTATCTTGCCTCGCTCAAAGACCCTCGAGGAGCCAACTACCGATGTACATTCATTTGCACAGTGTCCACGCATATACACAGAAATCGAAGCTTCACATAGAAGAACGATAAGCTTCGAAAGAGAGGAATGAAGAGTTTATCGAGATCTCCAAGCTGCGCGCCACCGTCGGACGTTCGTGGCACATTGTTTGCTGTAGCCTCTATTAAATTGCGCAATGATTCAAAAGGAGGTAGGCCACGATGAAGTTAGTTGCGAGCCGATCAATTTTAACGGCAGTTTTGGGACTCGCCTTTATAGTTCTCTGGACTCAACCGAGTTACGGAGGATCCGTTGCCGGCGACCATGAAATTCAAGCGGCGGGAGGCGCTTTTCACGCCCAGGGTTCTAAATCTGGTGCGTTCACCGGCGAT
>VBLN01000291.1:3473-5339 GCA_005878685.1 Deltaproteobacteria bacterium
CAAGCTGTTAATTATAATTTTATAGATGATGGGCCAGACTCTTGGCTGGCGACGACTATTCCTTTCTTACACTACAATTTTAGGCTTACGGACATCGTCGTGCCCTACCTCGGTATATCTGCTGGAGCGGTTTGGAACGACCGAGACGCTACAGGAACATTCGGACCAAATGCCGGGCTGAAGCTCTTTGTAGCCGATCAAACGTTTCTTAATCTCGGGTATCGGTATGAATGGTTTTTCGATAACTTCGAACAAGCCAAGGACAACAGGACTCACGGCAATCACGTGGCGAATATCGGACTCGGCTTTGTCTGGGGAGGCAGCGGTCGGCCGACCAGGCAGGGCCCGTAATGAAGAGTTGGAAGGGCGCACTATAGCGCCTTTCCAGTCTTCCGGCTTAGCGTCAGACCTATCATTAGTCTCAATCTGCTGAGGATTTAGAAACTTTTCTCCAACAACTCGTGAGCGGAGGGCGAGAAAGGGATTAAACCACGAAAACGGAAAACGACTATTTTCTGTAACAGCTCTGGACTTCCATCTCTCGGCCCGCGCTGACGGCTTCGAATTTCTTCCGGAACGATTCATCGATCTTCTTAGACTCAGCGTTCTGTGTGGCCGCCCGGTAGCGGCTCAGCTGGCGGGGGCCGCCGTTGTAAGCCGAGTAGGTCGCCCGTGCGAGATCGCCACCCGGTTGTTTGTCCTCGTTTTTTTTCATCGCAAAACGGGTCAAGTAATAAAGCGAAATCTCCGCGCCGGCATTGCCGTTGTATTCGATGTCGGCTCCCAACTGACTTATCTGCATCAAGCCTAAAGCGCCGCTGGCCGAGGCGACCGGCATCAGGAGCTTCCCCTTCTTGATGAACTGGCGCCAGCAAGTCTCCTGCCACCCGACAGCAAATATGATTTGCCGCGCGAGAGACTCATGCTCTTCCGGCAATCGGTATTTTGCCGCGAGTTTTTGACTCACCACCGCCAGCAAACTTCTGACGGCGAGAAGATAAGACTCAAGGTCACCGTCCTCGGGCACGCGTTCGTTCAATCTCTGTCGGTCAGGCTCCGTCGCCAACGCGACACCGAATCCGGGCGAAGGCACAGAGCCTTCTCGGATTTTTGCAAAGGAGCGAAAACCCGGCTGCCAGCTCTGCTTTGTACCCGGAGAGGGAGCGGCCATCGGAGCCCCGAGGCCGAGCAGATCGCGCAGCGCGTTATCGACCTCGAGGGTGTACCCGATCGGATCTCCGGTTGCGGCGGGCTCCAAAATCCGCGCCAGTCCTCTCAGCGCGTCGGGCGACAATTGCAGGAACCCCAGCTGAGATCCTTGTGCCACCGCCACCCATTGATCCAGCACGTCGATGAAGTTCGCGTACCGGTCGGCGCTCTCCTTCGGCAGCCCAGGCAGCGCTTGCTTCAGGATCGGCGACAATCGCCTCCAGCCGTCCCAGATCAGCTGCGGAACCGGATTCTGTCCGCCGGATGCAAGCGCCACGACATCCGTCAACTCGTAACGCAAGTCGAGAAACGTCTCGGCCAACGATTCTCTAAGATCCGGAGGAATTTCCTGGCCGAAGCGTTTCACGACAAAGGTCAAAAACGCATCCCATTGCCGCCAGTCCACCGGGGCGCCGCCCAAACCTAGCAATTGGGTTAATTGGAGCTGAGCGGCAAGTCGCACCTCCGCCTTGGCGGTGTCTCTGGCGTCGATCGGCGACACGAGCGTCAATGACAGGATCGCAACCGTCAGGCTCGGCGCGCGCAGGAAAAACACTTTCGCCATAGGCTTTCCTCTATAGGATTGCTGTGCGAGAGGTCAACCTCGGTGCTTGTATTCGGGATTAATGCTCGTGGTCCGAGAATTACCGTGAATGT
>VBLN01000292.1 GCA_005878685.1 Deltaproteobacteria bacterium
ATTTTAATCACTGCCACAAGGGGCTGTTGGAGAGCCTGAGGGGGCGCGCGAGACGCTGCGGACGTAGAGACGAGAAGATTGGCGCAGGCCCTGCCCGTGGGAGTCAGCACCCTCGGGGTTTTGGGTGGTGGCCCTCGAGCCACTGACCCATCGGCCGCAGCCGAAGGCGCGCTCCCCGAGGGCTCTTCCTCAAACGCCTGACGGCGTATTGGTTCTTCACGTTTACCTGACTATCGGCCAGTAACGCCCCTTCTTCTGAGTGATGGTCAGAGATACGTCATAGAGCCTTTCTAGAACATCTCGCTTGAGAATGGCGCTCGTTTTTCCAGAATCCAACACCCTGCCGCCCTTCAAGATGAGCGTCTTCCCAAAAAGAGGAAGGATCTCCTCGACATGGTGGGTGACGTAGATCAGAGACGGAACTTTCTTCCGCTTTCCGAGTTGTTGAAGAGTCGAAAGAAAATTTTCTCTCGCTCCCGGGTCCATGCCGGCGCAAGGCTCGTCGAGGATAATCATATAGGGTTTGGCCATACGCGCGCGCGCGATGAGAACTTTCTGTTGTTCCCCCTGAGAGAGAGTCCCAAACTCCTGGTCACTCAAGTTGGAACAGCCCATCTGCTCCAAATATTTTTCAGCTTGGGCATAGTCCCCTTTGCCGGGCTCAGCGCCGAAGCCTTCCAGGAGTCCGATCTGGGCGTATCTTCCCGAGACCACCGTTCTCGAAACCTTTTCCCGAGTCGGAATCTGAAAAGCGAGGGTAGAGGTTACCCATCCGATGCTTTTTCTAAGCGTGCGAAGATCGAGCAGACTCCTTCCCTTTCGGTAAATGATTCCTCCGCCGTTCGGCCAGATATAGCCGCAGGCGAGTCTCAACAAGGTGGTTTTGCCGGAGCCGTTCGGACCGAGGATAGCCCAATGCTCTCCATGACAAACTGTCCAAGTAATGGAGTCGAGAATCTTTCTTCCGTTCATGGAATAAGAGACATTGCGAATATCGAGCGCGGGGACTCTTCCCATCAGCTAACCTGCTCCTTCATAAGTAGATTCCCGAATGACCCATTATACACTTTTGCCTTTCTTCTTCACCAAAGCCGCGAGATTGAGGTTTCGTAACATTTCGGCATAGAATAGGGCGATTCATTCACATCTATCCATGCGTCACATGATTCAGTTGCTATTTATTTTTCTTGCCATCCCCTTGATCATGTTCCTATCCGGCGCCGTCCAGCTCGGAACCGATTACCGCACGGCAAACCGTTCTAGCGCTGGAATCGCACCTGATCCGGAAAACACGCCCGAGGCAATCGTCCAAGTCTATGCCGCTCGCGCCTTGAATTGGCGTGGCCTGTTTGGGGTGCACACCTGGATTGCGATCAAGCCGGAAAATGGTTCCCATTACACGGTGCATCAAGTTATCGGCTGGCGGGTATACCGGAATCTTCCCGCGATCACGTCTGAACCTGGTATCCCTGATCGCTACTGGTTCGGAAACCAACCGGAGATCATTGCCGAGCTGCGGGGGCCGGAAGCCGAACGTGCCATCGCCGAGATTGAAAAGGCGGTAGAAAGCTACCCCTACATTGATGAGTACCGGCTATGGCCCGGACCCAACAGCAATACATTCACCGCCTATGTAGGCAGGCGCGTTCCCGAACTCAAACTGGAACTGCCGGTCACGGCCATAGGCAAAGACTTCCCGGTGAACGGGGCCATTTTGGATCGAGCTCCAAGCGGAACAGGTTACCAGCTATCTATCTATGGCTTACTCGGAGTGATGGCAGGCTGGAAAGAGGGTCTGGAGGTGAATCTGCTCGGGCTGAGCTTTGGAATCGACGTCGCTACGCCGGCGCTCAAACTCCCCTTCGTAGGCCGTCTCGGTTTTCCGCAAGCTCGCGCCAACCACAACAACAATTCAGTTCCGTAAGCGTTGTTGCCAGAATCGTTGACACGAGGCAAGGTTTAAATTAGGGAGGAAGTCGCAACATCATAAAGGAGGAAAATATGGATTTCGTCAATCTCAATGAAAAAATCGGCGAGGCCCGGAAACAAAACAAAAGAATGACCCGGCTATTCGGCACGGAGAGCTTTCGCTCGTGGATGCTTTGCTTCCAGCCGGGGGATGGCACGGACATGCACTACCACGCGTCCCCGGAGACCTTTTTGGTGCTCGAAGGGCGCGCATCGGTCAAGGGCTTGACGGGAGAGGAGCGATTTATCGAAAAAAACGAATTGGTTTTTTTCAATCCCAAAGACTACTACCAGATCACGAATGTGGGAACCGGCCCTCTTGTGCTCTTCGGCAACCGCTCGGAAGGGTTCGGCGGCCCCCATGTCACATTCAAAGAGGATAAGTCCTAGCCAGGCTCATCTCAAAAGATTATCCAGCCCAAAGGCGATTGATCCGCGGACGACAAAGAGCAGCGCCGCAAGCAAGAGGATCAGATTGTCCTTCCAGGCCGATTCGTGGCCGTGGATGGCATGGCGGCCCAAAAATCTCAGCTCGTCTTTCACCGCCTCCTCCCCAAGAGCGCTTCGTACTCTCTCCATCTTTTCGGGGAGTGTCCGTATCCAAACTCTCTGTAGCGGAAACGTGGGGAGCAAAAAGATAATCGCCATGAGCGCGGAGATCTCGGTCTGAAAACCTAGGGCGAGCCCAGCGCCTCCGAGCACCATCAGCGCCACGGCGACTGCGCCAAAGAAATAATTTCCCGCGGGAAAAAGCACCTGGGCCGTCTCCGTCGCGTGGGGCCATCGCCTGATGGTGCTCACGCCGCTCGAAAGGAAGCGGAGACCCAACGCGACGCGAAGGGCGGTTTCGACGAAGGCGGCAACTCCCGGATCCATGAGCCGTTCCTCCATTTTTCAGCGTTTGCGTGTAGTAGATTTTTCACTTGATGTCAATGGAAAAGTCTCACGGTCCTTTTTTTCTTGACATGAAACTGGATATTGGATAGCTCTCTCGATCGATGCGGGCGCGCACCAGTCTTTTGGTCCTTTTCGCTCTGGGTTTGATTCTTCCTATCGGCAGGCCGGCGCCGGCCCAGATCCAGGAGGATCTCATTTCCAGAGGCCGGTATATCGTTACGTCGATTCAGGGCTGCGTCTGCCACACTCCTCGAAACCCCGATGGAAGCTACAACACCAACCTGCATTTGGCGGGGGCGCCCTCGAACCCGCCATCTCTCGGACATCCGGCGAACGCGGGATGGACCACCCGCAGGTGGAAGAAAGT
>VBLN01000309.1:0-5046 GCA_005878685.1 Deltaproteobacteria bacterium
GCGTCCGCTACGCAGCCACACACAAAGATGAGACCAAAAAAATAATTACCAAGTATCTGAAGACTACCGATCCCGAGATTCTCGAGGCGACTTACCAGAGCTATCTGCAGGTGACCGACCAAGGCGGCTATCCCAACATGGATGGCGTGCGCAATGCTATGGAGGAAGTGGCGCAACGCGTCCCAGCAGTGAAGAGCAAAAAGCCTGAGGACTTCGTGAACACGCGTTTTCTGAAGGAGCTCGAGAACGAGGGATTCTTCAAGCAGCTCTATAAATGACTGCGATCCCCCTCTCGATTCTTCCGTTTAAGTCTTACCGGCAAGCCGTCCCAGAGTCATGATGGCCTGCTCCAATCTTTCCGACCAGAGTTGCCCGCAGCTAAGCCGAATGATTCTGTTTGGCTGAGAAAATGGGCCCTGGGGCGATGCTGATCCTCTCCTCAAGAGCCTTGCGGTAAAGCTCTATCGAGTCGACCCGCTTCGGCAACTCCACCCACAAAACAAAGCCTCCTGCCGGCCTTGTGACCCTGGTTCCCTCTGGAAAGTATTGACTTACGGCTAGGATGACTCGCTGGACTTGAGTGGCGAGGGCCTTGCGCAATTTCCGCAGGTGACGATCGTATCCTCCGCTCTCCAAGAATCGGGCAACCGCCATTTGTGGCAAGGTGGCGGTGGCAACGGTATTCATAGACTTCAAATGTTCAATCTGAGACCTGAATCGTCCCGGGGCCACCCAGCCAACTCGATAGCCCGGTGCTATGGTCTTGGAGAAGGAGGAGCAAAGAAGCACCATTCCCTCCTTATCGAAGGCCTTGGCGACCTTAGGTCGCACAGTTCCGAAATAAATATCCCCATAAACATCATCTTCAATGAGCGGTATCTCGCGGCGACTCAGCATTTCCACCAACTGCTTTTTATTTTTGTCCGACATGCAGCTACCCAGAGGGTTGTTGAAATTCGGAACCAGAAGGCAGGCTTTGACTTTATTCTTTTTGAGTGCATGCTCAAGGGCTTCCAAGTCGATCCCATCTCTGGGATGCGTTGGAATCTCCAAGGCCTTCATTCCCAAACTAGCCTGCAGGATTCCATAAAAGGTCGGTGATTCTATTGCTATCGTGTCCCCCGGGTTGGCGACTGCCCTAAGACACAAGTTCAAGGCTTCCATGGCGCCGCAGGTCGTCACGACGTCGCCGGGTGACAAACTGCATCCCCAGTCCAGCGACCGGCGGGCCACCTGACGGCGCAGGGCCTCGTTTCCTGGAGGAAAATCGTACTGCATACCCTGCTGTCCCCTATGACGAGCGACCCACGCCATGAAGCGATTCAATTGCTTTGTGGGAAGGAGATCGGGACTTGGAATGGCGGTAGCCAAGGGAACGAAATCTGGATTCCGCGCCGCTTCGAAAACCTTCGCAAGTAATTCGGCAACGCCCACCTTGGTTGCTGATAGAGAAGGGTTGGATGATTTCGGCTCGGGTGGCAGGTTACGTGGCCGCAACTTCACGTAAAAGCCAGACTGGGGGCGGGCTTCAATGAAACCCCGGTCTTCCAGAAGAAGGTAAGCCTGAAGCACGGTGGAAACACTTACCCGAAGCTGGGAGCTAAGTTTGCGAACCGAGGATATCCGTTCTCCAGGACGCAAGGTGCCCCGATCAATGAGCGTCGTAATTCTATCCACTACCTGTTCGTAGAGATAAGCCTCTTGTTCCTGCAGGATGGCGTGGCTCATAGGATTATTTTAAGGGTTAGTTCCCGGCGATCCTAGACACAGTTCGCGTGCGAAAAAATCATAACAGCTTTCTCAGAATAAAACTGTTATGGTTACAAATCAATTGAACTGAATCTGTACTATACCGACGCGGTTCATTTATATTCCTTACACGATCGCTTAGAATGTTGTAAGGGATAGAGGCCGCAATAGCGCCATCGTTCGGCGGTCGGTAGTTGGGCGTTGGTTTTCTTCAACCACACGGAAGGGAGAATCAAACATGAGAAATCTACTTGTTGTCCTCGCGCTGGCCATCGCCGGCGTCGTCGTCACGGGCGCCACCCAAGCTCAGCAAAAGATGAAGCTACCCCTAGGATTGCAGGCGGATGCGGCGTTCATTCCCGACGATAATCCCTAAGAAGTTTTTCTGGGACAAGCGGTGGTCGGCATCAGGCACCGTAGCCTGCGTGAGCTGCCACGAGCCCGGTCACGGCTGGACCGATCCCCAGCAGTTCTCCACCAATTTCGCCGGCAAGCCCACGCCCCGACGCGCCCCCACCATTATCAACCGGCTCTTCAGCGACCTGCAGCTCTGGACAGGCTTGCGCGCCTCGCTCGAGGAGCAAGCCCTGAAGGACAGCAACCGGACCGATGAGAAAGTGGTGGAACACCTCGGGTCGGTCCCAACCTACCAGCAGGAGTTCCGCAAAGTCTTCGGCCGCGAACTCGATCCAGACGGCGTAGCCAAGGCCATCGCGGCCTACGTGCGAACCATCGCGTCCGGGAACTCCCCCTACGACCGCTACCGCGCCGGGGACAACAGCGCCATGTCGGCTGAGGCCCAACGCGGACTCGCGATTTTCGAGAGCAAGGCGCTGTGTGTGCGCTGCCACGCCGGGTTCAACTTCACCGACGAGGGCTACCGCAACATCGGCGTTGGCATGGACAAGGACAATCCGGACCTCGGCCGCCACACAGTCACCAAGAAGGAGGAGGACAAGGGCGCCTTCAAGACGCCGACGCTGCGCGACGTGGCCAAGCGCGGCCCCTACATGCACGACGGCAGCCAGAAGACGCTGCAGGAAGTCGTCGCCTTCTACAACCAGGGCGGCCATAAGAACCCTTGGCTGTCGAGCGATGTGAAGCCACTCAAGCTCACGGATCAGGAGCAGAAAGACTTGGTGGCGTTCCTCAACTCGCTTAGCGGCGAGATCGATCCCGAGGTGGGAAAACCCCCAACGCTGCCCAAGTAGCGAGACTGGTCGTCGCGCTTGGGTTCATGATCACGTGCCACACCGCCGATCACTCGGGGTACTTTTCGGCTCGGAAGGCTTTGTGGCAGGAGCCGCAGGCATCGCCGAGAGCCTTCACTTTTACGGCAATCGCCTCATCGTCCTTCGCCTTGGCTGCATCCGCTAGCTCGCTGGCCGCTTTCTTTACCCTAACGGGATTCTTGCTGAACTCCTCCCATTTATCCCAGATCTCAGGTTTGGCTTTGGTTTTGCCTTGCGTGCTGCCTTTAGGGAAAAAATCGAGGATCTTGTCCCCATTACCCATGATATCTTTGGCCTTCGCTTCTATAGTCGCGTAGTCCTTTGCCTCAGCCGCGGCTTTAATTGCTTTGGCGGCCTCGCCATTGCTTTTCATAAGCTTCTGTCTCTTCTCAACCATGTCCGCCTGAGCAAAAAGCTGAGAAGTAATCAAAAGCGTACCGACTAGCATCCCCAAGAGTAGTTTGCCTCGAATCATTGGCTGTTTTTCTCCTTTCCCGCAAATGTTTTTTACTGTCCTTTGTTAACCTCCTCGACCGCGTTCAGCAATTCTTCGGTCGGGATAAGATCCTTCTCGCTGTTGCTGGGTCGGATATTCAGATAACGAACCGCTCCCTCTTTGTCAATAATCACATCGGCGCTCTTAAATGGCCGTTGCTTTTGCGATCCTAGATACAGTCCGTGTCCCCAGGAACCCTTACAGTCTTCTCAGGATTGAACTGTTATGATTACAAATCAACTAAACTGAATCTGTACTACATCAAGGATGTTCATTATCTTTACGCCGATGAGAAAGGTTTGCCTGCCAAAAGGCTCTATGTTCCAGATGGGAGGTAACTGCGAAGGTCAGATCATTTCGTGTCAAGCGGGCGTCTGCTGGATAACGCAAGAGGGAGACCCGCAAGATTATCTGCTTGAGGCGGGGGAGAAACTAACCGTCGAGCGCGCCGGCCTTGTGGTCGTGCAAGCGATCACGGATGGAGCGATCTGTTTAGAAACAAGTCCATGTTTACTGAACCTCACCTGGGTGCGGGAAAGATTCCGCGATGGTGCTCGCTGAGACGATGAATGAGTGAATTGTTCGGTGTGGGAGCCGCGTTGCTAGGAAGTTTGCTCGGTGGCACCGGGGCCGCGGCAACGCGATATGCAGTGGGCGCTATCGATCCTCTGGGTCTCGCGATGCTGCGATATGCGATTGGCGCTCTCTGTCTTGTCCCGTTCGCTCTGCACTCTCTCCGGAAGCTCGAAAACTCCCGTGACCTTCTAGCAACTGTTGGGCTCGGCGTTATGTTCTTCGCGCTGTATCCTTTCTTGTTCGCTCTCTCCTTGGCTCACACTACAGCGGCCCGGGGTTCTTTGGTCCTGTCCACCATGCCACTTCTGACGTTGGCCTTCGCCATCCTGCTCCGGCGAGAGTCTTTCTCATGGAGGCGGTTTGCGGGGATAGCCCTTGCGGTTGGCGGGCTCGCCTACGCCCTGTCACCGAGGCTCGAAGGATCTGCTTCGGCTGCGGGGAATCATGATCGCCGCGACTTGCGTTCAGGCGGTCTACAACGTTCTTTCCCGCCCTTACATTCAGCGTATCGGACCGCTTCCGTTTACCGCCCTCGCCATGTGCGTGGGTGCTCTTGTGCTCGTCGCTTTTTCCGCCGGGTCAGGCATCTTTCAGGCGCTACCTACTCTGGGGGCCGCCGCTTGGGCTGCCATCGTCTATCTGGGCGTATTCGGATGTGCGCTGCTGTGGGTACTATGGTCTATCGGCATACGCTTCGCGAGCCCATCCTTGGTCGCCATGACCGTCACGGTCAACGCCTTCACTGCATCTTTTCTCGGCGCCTTGTTCTTATCCGAGCCCGTAGGACACGAATTTATCGTCGGGCTATTGGCTGTCTCGCTCGGAATTGCGGTCGCAGCCAATGTACTGGCGTGGACTCGCTCTCGCAATCATATATTGTCGTCGTAGAAAACCTCAGCCTCAATGTGTAACCGATACGCTCATTAGCCAATCGACTTGAGCTTTACTCTGCAGCACAGGAGTCGTAAAGATGGAGACTTTTCGTTTCAAGCA
>VBLN01000309.1:5086-10357 GCA_005878685.1 Deltaproteobacteria bacterium
TCGCTAACCGCCGAGGAGATGCAGCGGATTGCTGCGTGGACGAACCTGTCGGAGACGACTTTTGTTCTGCCGCCTTCTTCTACGAATGCCGACTATCGGCTGAGAATCTTCACACCTAGGCAAGAGCTCTCTTTCGCCGGCCATCCGGTCATCGGCAGCGCACACGCGGTGATAGAAAGCGGTCATGCCGTCCCACGGGCGGCAAGTTGCGCCAAGAGTGTTTAGCCGGGATTTTCGACCTCGCGATTGAAGAGACCAAGACCGGCAAGGAAATATTCGTGAAAGCTCCCAAGGCGAAGATCATGGAGATTGGCGAAGAACTGAGAGACGCGGCAGCGAGGGCCCTTGGTGTGCCTTTGATGGCAGAGAGTCCGCTGCTACGCATCGATATGGGAGTCGTGTGGCTCGTCGCGGACATGGGCGACGCTGCTACAGTAGCGGCGCTTAACCCTAGCATGGACGCGATCGCAAAACTTAGCAGCACCTTACAGGCAACGGGTGTCACGGTCTTCGGGCGTGCGAACGATGGCATCTCTGCAGTGCATGTACGCTCATTCGCGCCATTGCAGGGGATTCCGGAAGATCCCCCGTATGCGGCAGCGGCAACGCCAGCGTGGCGGCCTTTTTGATACATTCCGGCGGTTTGAAGAAGTACGGACCGAGATATGTCGCCCGTCAAGGCATGCAGGTTGGGCGCAACGGTCAAGTCGTTGTGCGCGTAGTCAACGAGTCTATTGAAATAGGCGGCTACGCCGTTACCTGTGTCGACGGGAGCTTGCTGGTGCCCTAGTGGAACCGATAACATGAGAAGATGACGGACAACACCCTTTCCGTGCGTTGCTGCGTCGCCGGCGGCGGTCCGGCCGGCATGATGCTCGGATTCCTGCTGGCGCGCGCCGGTGTCGACGTGCTCGTGCTGGAAAAGCACGCCGATTTCCTGCGCGACTTCCGTGGCGACACGATCCATCCGTCGACGCTCGAAGTGATGCACGAGCTTGGCCTGCTAAATGAATTCCTCAAGCTACCGCATCAGGAAGTCCGCGAGCTAAACGGGCAGGTCGGCGAAATGAGGCTCACGCTGGCGGACTTCAGTCGCCTACCGACGCGCTGCGGGTTTATCGCGATGATGCCGCAGTGGGACTTTCTCAATTTCCTCGCGGCGCGCGCCGCGCGATATTCTTCGTTCCGCTTGCTAATGGAGGCCGAGGTGATCAGCCTTATCGAAGAGTCCGGGCGCGTGGTTGGCGTGCAGGTAAGGACGCGCGACGGACCGATCGCCGTGCGGGCCGATCTTGTGGTCGCCGCGGACGGCCGGCATTCGATCGTGCGCGAGAAGGCCGGCCTGCAGGTGAAAGAGTTCGGCGCGCCTATGGACGTGCTCTGGTTCCGTCTTTCCCGAAGGCCAGAAGATCCCTCGCAGACCATGGGCCGATTTGACGTCGGGCGGATCTTTATCACGATCAATCGCGGCGATTATTGGCAATGCGGCTTCGTCATTCCGAAAGATCAGTTTGAAGAGATTCGCAAGCGCGGAATCGAATCTTTCCGCGAGCGAGTAGCGCAACTTGCGCCGTATGCAAGAGACCGAACACAAGAGCTGCGCGACTGGGAACAAGTGAAGTTATTGACGGTCCGGGTTGATCGGTTGTCTCGGTGGTATCGTTCGGGCCTGCTCTGCATCGGTGATGCCGCGCACGCGATGTCCCCGGTCGGCGGCGTCGGCATCAACCTGGCGATTCAGGATGCGGTCGCGGCGGCGAATATCCTTGCAGGACCGCTACGGGAGGGGGCGCTGACCATCGATCACTTACACCGAATACAAAAACGTCGCGAGCTGCCGACGCGCGTTACGCAATGGCTCCAGGTCGCGATCCAACGCAGGATCATAGCGCGGGTACTGGACGAGACGAGGCCGTTCGAGCCGCCGCTTTTAATCCGGCTCGCGGCAAGGTTCCCACTGCTGCGTCGGATCCCGGGGTGGCTCATCGGCATCGGCATCCGCCCCGAACATGTGAGCGCATCCATCATCGCCTCATCAACAGTTAATGAAAATCCCGGCTGGGGGCGCTGAGCACCTTTAGATTCACTTTTGGCCTCCAGAGTTCCTCGGCAACGAGATGGACTACCCCGTCCTCGGCCTGGAGGGTGCCGGTGACTCCGAGAAAGTTGGCCGTCTTTGCCAACGTGGCATACTGCTCAAAGACCCGCTCCCAGATAACGAGATTGACAAAGCCGGTCTCATCCTCAAGCGTCATGAAGACAACGCCACTCGCAGTTCCAGGCCGCTGGCGGCAGATAACTAAGCCGCCGTAGCGAACTCGCTCCCCATGTCGCATTGAGGCGACGGTGCGAGCGTCAGGAAGACCCTGGGCCGTGAGTTCTGCGCGCAGCGGTTCGAGTGGATGGCGTCTTGGACTATGAGAGGTAGAACGATAGTCCCAAGTGACCTCCTCGAAGGCATTCAAAGGATCGAAGCGCGGACTGGCTTCACGGACCTGAAGCGGAAAGGATTCCTTCCGCGTGCGGACGAGCCGTCGGATCTCCCACAGGACCGTACGCCGGTCCGGATTAAAACCTTCGAACGCTCCAGCCTCAGCGAGCGCGCTAAGAACTCCCTCATCGAGCCCGGTCCGCCGGATAAAGTCGGCAAGTGATGCCCCCCGGCCTGAGCTCGGGCCGAAGGCAAACGCGGAAGCGTGGCGTGCCTTTTCGATCTGCCCCCAATCTCCGTTCCCAAGACCCTTCACATATCTCAGCCCCATGCGCACGGCGAAACCGCCTGCGCTCTCCGGGCAGGGCTCAAGCGTGCAATCCCAAAGACTCGCCTGTGCATCTACCGGCCGCACGACCACACCGTGGCGTCTGGCATCTTCCACAATAGTAGCGGGAGCGTAAAAGCCCATCGGCTGGGCATTGAGCAGCGCGCAGGTGAACTCCGCCGGATAGTGGCATTTGAGCCAAGCCGTGGCGTAGGCGACCAGGGCGAAGCTCGCCGCATGACTCTCGGGAAAGCCGTACTCGCCGAAGCCGCGGATCTGCTGAAAGACGCGCTCGGCGAACTCCGGGGCGATCCCTTTGGCCTGCATACGCGTAAGCAAACGCTCGCGGTGGCGCTCCATGCGTCCTGTCCGATGCCAGGCCGCCATATCGCGCCGGAGCTGGTCCGCCTCGCCTGGAGTATAGTCAGCGGCGATAACGGCGAGGCGCATCACCTGCTCCTGAAAAAGCGGCACCCCCAGCGTCTTCTGTAATACTGGAATCAGGCTCGGATGAGGATAGTCCACCGGCTCCTTGCCGCTGCGGCGACGCAGATAGGGATGAACCATGCCGCCAGTGATCGGACCTGGCCGCACGATGCTGATCTCTATGACGAGATCGTAGAAGTCTTTGGGCCGAAGCCGCGGCAGCATCGCCATCTGCGCCCGGCTCTCGATTTGGAAGACGCCTATTGTGTCGGCTCTCCTGACCATCTCGAAAGTTTCAGAATCGTCGGGCGGAATTGTGGCCATAGAAAGTTCGACGCCTCGATGTTCTTTGAGCAGCCGAAAACAGCGGTCGAGCTGCGTGAGCCCTCCCAGGCCGAGGAGATCCACCTTAAAAAGGCCGAGATCCTCGAGATCGTCCTTGTCCCATTGGATGACGGTGCGGGCCGGCATCGTCGCGTTTTCGATGGGGACGATATCGTGCACAGGTTCGTGACCCAGAAGGAATCCACCGGGATGGATCGAGAGATGACGCGGAAAATCGGAAATTTCATTGACGAGGTTAAGAAAATGACCGGAAATAGGCGCTTCTGGATCGAAGCCCATCGGTCGAAGCGCTTCAGAAGCGATCTCTTCCTGGTGAGAGAGAAATTTTGCCAAACGGTCGAGAGAAGTCTCCGGAAGTCCAAGCGCCTTGCCCACGTCGCGCACGGCGGAGCGAGAACGGTAGCGGATCACATTGGCCGCCATCGCGGCATGGTCCCGGCCGTATTTTTCATAAACATGCTGGATCACCTCTTCGCGCCGGTCGTGCTGGATATCGAGATCGATATCAGGCGGCTCGGCGCGCTCCTTGGAAATAAAGCGCTCGAAGAGCAGATCCATCCGCACCGGATCGATAGCTGTGATGCCCAGGCAGTAGCAGACTACCGAATTGGCCGCGGAGCCGCGCCCCTGACAGAGGATGCCGCGCTCGCGGCAGAATGCGACGATCTCCCACATGGTGAGAAAATAACCGGGGTAGTCCAAGTCTTCGATAAGCTTTAGCTCCTTTTCGAGTTGAGTGCTCACGTCGGGTGGGACCCTGTCGCCGTACCGCTGTCTTGCTCCTTCGAAAGCGAGTTGGCGCAACCGCTGAACTGAGGTTGTCCCATCGGGCAAACATTCTGAGGGGTAGCGATAGCGAATTTCGGTGAGAGAAAAAGTGCAGCGCCCGGCTATCTCTTCGGTACGTGCCACAGCCGATGGATCATCGGAAAAGAGCGCCGCAAAGACATAGGGAGACTTGAGACCATACTCGGCGTTGGGTCTGAGCTTTCGGCCTGCGGAGGAGACAGAGACACCGTGGCGGATAGCGGTAAGCACATCCTGAAGCGGCCTTCGAGCAGGCGTATGGTAGAGGACTTCCGTCGCCGCAACGACCGGAAGGCCGTACCGCGCCGCCCGCTCGCGCAGCCGGACCCCCTGCGAGACTTCCTCCTCCCGCCGGTGCCGCGCAACCATCGCATAGAGCCGATCGCCAAAGGCATCGCGCAGCTTGCCGGCAACTTCTTGAGGATCGGTTTCGCCCACAAGCAGGCTCCGCTGGACGCCCCAGAGCGCAAGGAGCCCGGCCGCATGCCGGCACACCTCATCCCATCTCACAGCGCTCTCACCTTTCGGAGAGCGCAGGCGTCCGGCAGTGATGAGCCGGCAGAGATTGGCGTACCCCGCACGATTCTGAGCTAGAAGGACAATCACCGATCCGTCGTCCGCGGTGACCTGTGACCCCACGATCAAGTAAAGTCCCACTTCCCGAGCCTTCACATGCGCGCGAACGATCCCATAGACACCATCGCGGTCGGTGAGAGCCAGGGCAGGAAGACCGAGGCGATGAGCCTCTTCGACCAGCTCATCCGGGTGGCTCGCCCCTTCGAGGAAGGAAAAATTGCTCTTGCACCAGAGAGGAACGTAGGAAGACATGTTAATAAGCGGAGCGACCAGCTCTCTCTGATCTCAAACGCCAAGTTTGGCTGCGAGGTCCAAAAAATCTGTCGCTGTGACATCGAAGGACGGATCTGGCGTAGTA
>VBLN01000309.1:10376-14896 GCA_005878685.1 Deltaproteobacteria bacterium
CGCGTGATTTGGTCCATGCTCCAAGGGGCGTATGACCCACGCCGTCTTAAAACCAACCTGCTTGGCTGCTTGCAAGTCGCTTTTGTGCGGCCACCATCATCACCTGTGCGGGAGCCAAGCCGAGGAGGCGGGCGGCCGTCTCATAGACCTCCTTGTCCGGCTTGTAGTGACCAAAAAGCTCCGCGGACAGCACGCAGTCCCAGGGCAAGCCTGCGTTCTTCGCCATGTTGACGAGGAGGGAAATATTGCCATTCGACAACGTCGCTACAATGTAACGGCTGCGCAGGCGATTCAACCCCGGAACTGAATCGGGCCATGGCATCAACCGATGCCATGCTCGGTTGAGATGATCGATCTCTGCCGCCGTGAGGCCGGTGATCTGAAACTGCTTGAGCAGATCATCGAGAATGAGGCGGTGAAGAGCATCGATGCTCGTCCAGGCAAGCTCTCCTTTGCGAACGCGATCCATCGCCGGCCTATAGCCAGCCCGCCAGGTGTCGGCAAACTTCGCCCAGTCCACGCGGAAGCCTTTCGTCGTTGTAAGGATCTGCCCTTCGCGAATGATCGACGAGCGCCAGTCCACAACCGTCCCAAACACGTCGAACGTTAACGCCCTCACGACTTCGGGCCACTGTGTAACCTGGTTCATAAACTCAAATCACGAGCGATCAACTTTTCCGTTTTAGAAGTTCTTGCCGTGATTAAAAGATATGACGTTCCACAGGGAAGTCAATAAAAGCTGTATCGTCTTCCGGGAATCTCATACGTTGCTCTTACAGCCACCGCCGAATTCTTCTTTTGTATTCCGCATAGGCAAAGCCGCAGCTCTTATCCAACATGGCTTCCTCGGGCAGAATGAATCTTTTCCGGATCAAGTAGATGAAAAGGGGAACGATCATGAAAGGCGAAAGCGTTCCCAGCACCACTCCGACGCCGATCAGGATAAACACCATCCCGAGGTAGATCGGGTTTCGGCTCCAGCGGTACGGCCCGCCGACAACTAATTTAGACGGCTCTTGGAAGGGTTTGATCGTCGTCCCCGCTTTGATAAACATCCGTGCCGCCCAGAGGATAACCGCTGATCCGACAACGATCAGTGTACCACCGCCGAAGTAAGAGGGTTGAAAGATTTGCGCGATGGGAAATGTAAAGTGTAGCCCCGCCATTAGTAGAAGGGCGGCCAAGAAGTAAACCGGCGGAAGAATTCGCTTCGGTCTGCCCACAACGTATGATCCTTTGCTGAAGCCGGTATTGGCAGGCATTGGCTCCAGCGCGAGATTACTGGATCTTTTGGGAGTGGCTGCGGAGCTCATCGAGCTGCTTCATCTCGTGCTCCGCTTCAGCAATGTTCTTCGTTCCCGTGCAGATGCCGGTTTGAATATCCCTCGGCTCGGTCACGACGTATACCAGGTACTCCTTCCTTTCCTCGAAGGGGAATCCACAGGCCTCCCCGGTGAGTCGCGTGATGACTACGGTATTCTTCGACTGGGTGCTCTTCCACTGTTGCAAAATCTCAAATCTCACTCGATGATTGCCGGTCTGCGTTAGGCCGATCCGATCCAAGAAGGGGCGGCTTATCTCGGTGACCCTGCCTCTAAACACAACCGAAGACCGCTTAAGAGCTTCGGGGGTAGCCGGGGCGCTGCAAGTGCAAGCTTGCGTTGGGTCTGCTGCGGCACCGCAGCTCATGACAACGCCGATCAATATAAGTCCGGCCCGTCTCAGTAAACGGCTTGGAAAGTGTCCGGCTTGCATAAGCGAATAAGACTCAAAGTCGTGGATGCCACCGATAGAAACTCTCAAGCGCGGTCCTATTTTTTTGCCTCGCTAGATTCGGGATTGGCTTTTCTCGAAACACCAGACGTGATGCCAGCGGAAGCGATTGATCTCGCGCCACCGGCTGAACCCGGCGTTTGTTGCCATGGCGTGGAATTTCGCGGCCGTCTCCGCAAAATCGTTATTTCGTATATGATCACAAAAAGCGTCGAGCGCCTCTGGCGACGATCAAGGTAAACTTCAGGATCTTCATCCTCCTCCCGCATGACATCGACCATCAGGAACATCCCATTCTCGTTAATTCTTTCGTAAGCCAATCGAAAGAAAACCGCCTTATCGGCGGACACAAGGTGATGAAGGGCAAAGCTGGAGAAGATCAGGTCGAAGCGCTCGCCGCTGGCCTTCAAGCTCTCGAGCAGATCGCCCTGATGTAACTCGATCGGGCAGCCCAAGCTGGAGAGATTGGGAGCGGCGTGAGCCAGCGCTACGCCAGAGAGATCGTAGCCGACGTAGCGGCTGACTGAACAGCCTCGCAATGCCCGTCCTAGATGGCGAGCGCTGCCGCATCCCAGGTCGAGAACCGTAAACGGGTGCCCGCCATAGTGACTGGCAAGGAGACGCCGCACATCACGAAAGATTTCGTCGTGAAACATATAGTTGTGGTCAAGCACCTGGTCATAGCTCGACCACTCATCAAACAACTCCCTGGCGCTGGCTTTCGTCATAGTTTACTCGTTTTGCTAACGTCAGCGTTGACCCTGTAGAGCGAATTTATGCCTGGGAGAGATCATTTTCCAGCACGTTTTTCAAAGTCCTTAGATCCCGCTCTACCAATCCGATATCCTCGGCATACTTCTCATCTGACATTTCGGGCAAACGAAATACTGTGAAGATGACCTCGCTGCCGGAACGGTTCGGTAGAACGCGCATGGGGACATAGACCTCAAGTCCAGGTGCTGGACTCACATAATGATCCACTACTCCAAGATCATTCTTTTCGACAAATCTTACTTTCATCGGCCCCTGCGGCGTATCCATGATCCAACCGGCGTTCGACTTTTTAATCGACTTACAAAATGCCGGAGCCCAGTTGGGGAGATTCTCCGGGTTTGAGACAAATCCATACACCTTACTAGGATGGCAATTGATGGACACACTCAAGGTTCGCGATGTGGAAATCGTTGCCATCAAAGTCTCTCCTTCTCTGCCCCCGCCGACATACCGCGTAGCGTTTTAGGACACCGCCTTCAGAAAACCTAGCAGCGCCTTGTTGACGGCCTCCGGTCGCTCCACCTGCACCCAGTGTGCAGCGCCGTCGATGATCACCTTACCGCGCATGTCCGTCACCCACCTGTCCATCTACTCTGGCCAACTACCTTCCGCGAAGGACAGCACAATGTCTTTCGCGCCCGCGATGAAGAAGCCAGTGCCTTCAATTGATTAGTAGTCGACCGCCAGTCTTGCGTAGCGTTCTTCGGTTTTTTTACAGTTGTCCGTGAGGCTTTATCTCGACCATAGCTTCTGGCGCAAGTGCTCAAGATTTAGTAGAAAGATATCTAAGGCAAATTGCCTCAATTCTTCCGATACGTCCGCTAGTACGAACTCTTGGCGTTCTGCTAGATGTTTGCCAGCCGTAGGCAAGTGGCGCATATGTGCGACCATCCCGCCAAGTTCGTCTCGGGCGAGAAACTTCACAGTTTGAACTCCCGAAATCAGAAGTCGGAAGACGCACATTGGGCATGGCTCCAAAGAGCATATCAGCGTATAGCCTCGCATACTATCCACTTTTGGAAAGTTCTGCTCGAAAGAATTCATCACAACCATTTCGGCGTGAAGATCGCTGCGGAAGATCGGATAAAAAGCTTGGTTTTGGCCTCGCTCGATTACTTGACCCGTGGGGCTAACTAGAATCGCTCCAACGCCGTAGTTGCCAATCCGCGCGGCAGCTAAAGCCTCCTCGCACGCCATCAGTCCGAACTCTTGATCCTTGTGGTGCGTATCCTGCGCAAAGATATGCGCTAATCTATGTTCCAGGTTTTGTAAAGTCATTACAGCCTCATAAACCGAGACTCTGCTGCGAGATCGCTTGGCCTCGGCGCATATCGGGTATAGTCCTCGTTCAGCAAAGCACTCATAACACCTAGCCCGGATTCCCACAATCGCATAAGGACCCAACGCCTGCTCGCAACCCCCTTGCCTTTGTGAACTTTTTTTACTGAGAGTCGATAACAATCTCCCAGTTTTCGCGATCTAACGAGCAGAGCTGTACGGGATGTTAGGTGGAGCTACGTGAGCTGTAGCAGGAACCGCTGTTCGGTGACTTCTGTGCCCCACGCGGCTCGGGTGCATGCCTTTGTTAGACGGCAAATTGATTACAGCAATTGCCGAAGCTCTTTTGTTAGGGCCTCAGATAGTTCCGGTCTTCCGTGAAACTGAGCCGGGGTATTCTGAAAAAGGGCGATGCGCCATTGGCCATCACTCCTCACAGCCACCAGTGTTTGAACTGCATTGACTGCCGGGTTGATGTCGGACTGCCCGGGGGGCACCATGCCAGCCACCGCGCGAAGGACGGCAACACTGGGAGAGAGAAAGCGCACTTCTCTGACGATCGCCACATATGCGGCTGTCGGATGGTCAGCAAAGATTTGGCTAAGAACAGATCCAATCTCCGGTCGCTTATTGATCTGACTCCCGTCAAATCCGATGAGATTACCATGCTCGGCGAATAGGTTGGTCATCTCACG
>VBLN01000070.1:0-16530 GCA_005878685.1 Deltaproteobacteria bacterium
ACGGGCATCTATCCCGGCCACAATCTTGCCAGGAAATTTCTGGCAAACGGAAAGAAAGAAATCTCTGTCTTTGTAGGCTGCAGTTCCGAGCACTATCCGTTCAACGCCTAGACCCAACGCTTCCTCTGCGGCCTTTAGTGAGCGAAGCCCACCGCCAACCTGAACTCGGACTTTGACCGACTCGCAGATAGCTGAGATTTCTCTCTTATGAACCGGACGGCCGGCCACGGCGCCATCGAGGTCGACAATGTGGATCAGCTGCGCACCCTGCTCCGCCCAATGGCGTGCCGCGTCCACAGGATTCTCAAAGTAGACCGTCTCCTTATCCATCTCCCCCTGGTAAAGGCGGACGCAACGGCCATCCTTGATGTCGATGGCGGGGATAATGAGCACCGGTTATCCCTTTTGTACGAATCTTGCGAAGTTAGCCAGAATGCGAAGCCCGATCTCTTGACTCTTTTCTGGGTGGAACTGGCAGGCAAAGAGATGGTCTGTCGCAATACTCGAAACGAAGGAAGCCCCGTAGATTGTCGTGGTTGCCGTTAATGCGTCGTCCTGCGGCGCGACGTAATAGGAGTGGACGAAGTAGACATAATCGCCATCCGTGATCCCCTCTAAGAATGGCGACTCCTTTCTTTTCTCAATGCGGTTCCATCCCATGTGAGGTATTTTGAGGCCGTTATCTGAGCGAAAACCTACCACCTTTCCGCGGAAAAGATCCAACCCTCGCTGCGGACCGAATTCTTCACTCTCCGAAAAGAGCAACTGAAAACCGAGGCAGATCCCTAGAAAGGGTTTTTTCTGACGCATCACTTCGCGGATCGGCTCCACCAATCCGAAACGTGTCAGATTCTCCATGCAGGCGCTGAAAGCGCCCACGCCCGGAAGAACCACTCCTCGCGCAGCAGCAATTTTTCCCGGCTCCCTGGTCACCGCGGCCTGGTAACCCAAGCGTTCAAATCCCTTTTGCACGCTGCGGAGGTTTCCCATGCCGTAATCGACGATCGTGATCATAGACTTCCCTTGGTAGACAACACCCCCTGGATGCGAGGGTCGATGCGCGTCGCCCGCTCCATAGCGCGCGCCAACGCCTTGAAGCAAGCTTCAATGATATGGTGCGGATTCTCTCCCTGAATCATGTTGATATGGAGATTCATCCCGAGCTGGTTGGCCAGCGCCTGGAAAAATTCATGCGGGAGGTCGGTATCAAAGTCTCCCACGCGACCCGGACGAATTTTCACATTGTAGGAGAGATAGGGCCGCCCGCTTAGATCAACGACAACCTGTGCCAATGTCTCGTCTAGCGGCACACTCGCCTCGCCAAACCGACAAATTCCCTGTTTGTCTCCTAGCCCTTCTTTGAAAGCTTGACCCAAGGTTAAGCCCACATCCTCTACGGTGTGATGGTAATCCACATCGATATCGCCTTTGGCATGCAATTTGAGATCGAACAGCCCATGACGGGCGAAAATTTCGAGCATGTGGTTGAAAAAAGGCATCCCCGTCTGAATCTCTGCTTTGCCTGATCCATCGAGATTGAGATCCACCGTGATATCCGTCTCTTTGGTCTTTCGGTCAACCTTTGCTGTCCGTCCCATATAGCTCCTCCTCTTTAAACCTCGCCTCTACAGCGCGGGCGTGATCGTACAGCCCCTCAAGCCGCGCCAGGTGAATGATCTCAGGCGCCAATCTGCGTAGGGCCTTTTTTCCGGCCTGGATGAGACTCGTTCGCTTGAGAAAATCATACACCCCCAGCGGCGAGAAAAACCGGGCGGTCCCTCCTGTGGGAAGAACATGGTTCGGACCCGCCATGTAATCTCCCAACGGGGGCGTCGAGTAGGGACCTATGAAGATTGCCCCTGCATTGCGAATCGCGTGAATCCACTTCCGGGGCTGCCGGACCATGAGCTCTACATGCTCCGGAGCTATAGCATTAGCAACCTCCGCCCCTTCTCGCAGCCCTCGCGATACGATGATCCCACCGTATTTTTCCAAGGCCCTAAGAGTAATATGCTGTCGCTTGGTTTCTTTTAGCTGCGTCTTCAACGCCGTCTGGATCCTTTGGGCCAATCTCCAAGACGATGTAACGCAAAGCGCCGACGACAGCTCGTCGTGCTCGGCCTGGGAGAGCATGTCCGCGGCAACGTGACCCGGATCGGCGTGAGCATCCGCCAAAAGCAAGATCTCGCTCGGCCCGGCGATGGAATCGATGTCCACCTCTCCAAAGACCAATCGCTTTGCAGACGCGACATAGATATTACCCGGTCCCACGATCTTATCCACTTTCGGGATTGTCTCTGTGCCGAACGCCAAGGCTGCGATCGCCTGAGCACCACCCACGCGAAAGATTCGATCCACCCCTGCGATCCGAGCCGCCGCTAAGATTATAGCCCTATCCTTGCCGATCGGAGAGGTCATGACGATTTCCTTGACTCCGGCAACTTTCGCGGGGATGACATTCATGAGAACGGTGGAGGGATAGGAAGCTTTTCCTCCAGGTACATAGACTCCGACGCGCCCCAAAGGGGTAATCTTTTGTCCCAAGAAGATGCCCAGGGAATCCCGATAGCCCCAACTCTTCTCCAGTTGCCGACGATGAAAGGCGGCGATCCTCCTGGCCGCGACACGCAAGACGCGAAGGTCATCCCGAGAGATCCTCTTCATCGCCTGGTCAATTTCTTGACGTCTAACCTCCAGGGCCCTCGCCTTTAAACGGACGCCATCAAAGAGACGGGCGTATCGGACCAAGGCGCTGTCTCCTCTTCTCCGAACTGACTCAAGAATCTCTTCGACTTTTCGCTCAACTTTTTCGCCACGCTCCACCCTTCGCCGGGTGATCTTCCTAAGTATCCTCTCGAAGCTCGGATCAGTTGTCTTAACAACCGTAATTCGCATCCCCACTCCACTGTGGATTCTAGATTAACCCAAAATCTGAAATGCCTTGAACCTTTGTTTGGCTCTCGGCGGTCAGCTTTCAGGTTTCAGCAGACTGCTGATAGCTGAACTCTGATTGCTATTTTTAACCCTTTATCCTTTGAATGTCTGCCCCGAGGCCGGAGAGTTTTCTTTCGACGTGTTCATAGCCTCGATCTAAGTGATAGATCCTGGAGATCTCGGTCTGACCTTCTGCGACAAGGCCTGCCAACACAAGCGAAACGCTAGCGCGCAGATCGGTCGCCATCACCGGCGCACCCGAGAGTTTTTCAACTCCCCTGATGACCGCTCGATTCCCCTCGAGGCGAATATCGGCTCCCATCCGATCCAGTTCCTGTGCGTGCATGAAGCGATTCTCAAAGATTGTCTCTGTGATCACGCTTGTGCCCTCGGCCACGGCCATTAACACCATCATCTGCGCCTGCAAGTCCGTAGGAAAGCCGGGGTAGGGAAGCGTGGTGATATCGACGCTCTTCGCTCTACCGTTTCCCTTGATTCTGATGCTCCCCTCTCCGACTGAGAAATCAACCCCAGCCTCTTTGAGCTTCAGGAGAAACGCATCGAGATGATCCGGCCGCGCGTCACGCACCAGAACATCCCCACGAGTCAGAGCCGCAGCCATCATAAAACTCGCGGCCTCTATGCGGTCCGGTATGACCCGATGGCAGACGCCGTGAAGCTCGTCAACTCCTTCACGCGCCCATATTATTCAAGACAGAAGCCAAATCATTGATTTCCGGCTCCTTTGCGGCATTTTCGAGCACGGTCATCCCTTCGGCAAAGGTCGCCGCCATCAGGAGATTTTCCGTGGCTCCAACGGAGGGAACATCGAGATAAATTTTCGCGCCCGTGAGCTTTTTCGCTCTGGCTTCGACGTACCCGTGCGCCTGATCGATATGAGCGCCCATCTCAGCCAACCCCTTGAGATGGAGATTAATCGGACGAGTGCCAATGGCGCATCCGCCTGGAGTGGAGACGCGAGCCTCGCCGAAACGAGCCAGCAGCGGCCCCAGAACGAGGAAAGAGGCGCGCATCGTCTTGACCAGATCATAGGGCGCCTCCAGCTTGTTGATCGAATCGGCCACAAGCGAAACCGTTCTCGCTCCTCTTTCGACTTTCACGCCGAGACCGGACAGAAGCTTGAGGGTGGTGTGAATATCCATGAGATCGGGAACGTTTTGATATTCACACCTCTCTGCAGTCAGCAGTGATGAGATCAAGATCGGAAGAGCGGCATTCTTCGCGCCGCTCACGGCTACTTCGCCCTGGAGCCTGCGACCTCCGCGAACCAGAATTTTATCCACTCTTGAAACCTCTTCCTTTACTGCTCAGGATCGTTTGTGCGCGACAGCAACTCGGTTTCTTCCGGCATAATCCTGATAAATATCGACTTGAGAATAACGACCGACTTTTCCGAACAATTCAGAAACTTCGTTTCCCATATCGGCTGCGATCTCAAGCAACATCGAACCGCCCTCCCTCAGGAAAGCGTGCCCTTCCTCGACCATCCGCCGATAGAAATCGAGCCCGTCCGGACCACCATCCAAAGCCAACCTGGGCTCCCAATCTCGAACGTCCGGTGGCAAATCTTTCATTTCCTCCCGCTTCACATACGGCGGGTTGGAGACGACCATATCGAATGCGTCTTCAAACTCCGTCACCGGCTCGAAAAGATCTCCCTCACAAAAGCGAATCCGCTCTATCATCCCGTGGCGAACTGCATTGGCTTCCGCTACCTCCAATGCTCCAGGCGAAATGTCGGTCGCCCATACTTCCACATTCTCGCTCTCTCTGGCCAGGCTTACGGCAATAGCGCCACTACCCGTTCCCAGGTCAAGAATCCGAAGTTTTGAATCTGCAACATCCACTGACTCCACCAGCCTGAGAGCTATCTCGACCAGGAGCTCTGTCTCGGGCCTTGGCACGAGCACCACGGGGCTCACTAGAAAATCAAGCGACCAGAATTCGCGGATCCCGGTGATATAAGCAACCGGCTCTCTTCGTGCGCGTCGCCGAAGCACTTGCTCAAACAGTTCTCTCCGAGCCGCCTCGAGCGACTCTTTCTGATTGAGCCAAAGCTTCTCTCTGCTCCACCCGAGAACGTGGCACAGAAGCAACTCTGCATCGAAGCGAGCGCTTTCCACTCCCACTCCACAAAGGAATTCTGCGCCGCGCCGCAACACGTCCTGAACTGTGGGGAGCGCGCTGGTTTGCATTATCTCCGGCTGTTCTCTCATGATTTGTTACCCGCCTCGGCTTCACCCGGCTGCGCGGAGCGCCTCGGCTTGATAATGAGTGAGGAGGGCATCCAGCAATTCACCCAATTCCCCCTCCATGATCCGGTCTAATTTATAGAGGGTAAAATTAATCCGATGATCCGTCATCCTTCCTTGGGGGAAGTTGTAAGTCCGGATGCGCTCGCTTCGATCCCCACTCCCGACCATGAGCTTTCTCGTTGCGGCGATCTCAGAGCGTTGCTCCTCTTGTTTCCTCTCTAGTAGGCGAGCCCTTAGAATTTTTAGCGCCTTGGCTCTGTTTTTATGCTGTGACTTCTCATCCTGACAGGAAACCACGAGGCCTGTAGGAATATGTGTCACTCTCACCGCTGAATCGGTCGTGTTAACGCTCTGGCCCCCGGGCCCCGACGAGCGAAAGACATCGATTCGAAGCTCCTTGGGATCAATCTCGATTTCAACCTCGTCTGCCTCGGGCAGGACGGCTACGGTGACCGCAGACGTATGAATGCGCCCGGACCCTTCGGTTGCGGGAACCCGCTGGACTCGATGCACCCCGCCTTCAAATTTCAGCCGGCTGTATACTCCTCTTCCTTCGATGAGTGCGATGATTTCCTTGAAGCCACCCAACCCCGTCGGATTGGAGCTCATCGCCTCGACTCTCCACCCCTGGGACTCGGCGTAACGGCTGTACATCCGAAACAGATCGGCCGCGAAAAGAGCCGCCTCCTCGCCTCCGGTCCCAGCTCTGATCTCCAGGATGACATTTTTGCTATCGTTCGGATCCTTGGGGAGGATCAGGACCTTGAGCCGATTTTCAAGATCCTCCTTTCTCGCTCTCAAAGCTGCCATCTCTTCTTTCGCCAACTCCCTGATCGCGTCGTCTTTTTCATTGAGGAGCTCCCGGTTCTCTTGGATCTCCTGCTCGATCTTTTTCCACTCGCGATAGCGGGAAACAATTTCCTCGAGCTCAGCCCGCTCTTTGGCGACTTTGGTGTACTCCCTCTGCTTGCCCCGCAGTTGCGGGTCTGTCAGCAGGCTTTCCAATTGTTGATATCGCTTTTCGACTTCAGCTAACCTATCGAGCATAGTTTTCCGAATTTACGAAATAGTGTTGAGAAATAAAAAAGGGCAAAGGGGAATATTTTTGCCCTTTGCCCTTTCCCTTCCCTTAACTCTCTAGTAAGTCACATTCAGCTTCAAACCCGGACGGTGGACTCAGCTCTTGATGCCGTACTTCCGCCTGAATTTCTCTACTCGGCCCGCCGAGTCGATAAGCTTCTGTTTCCCCGTAAAGAAAGGATGGCACTGGGAGCAGATCTCCACATGGATAGCCGGAACTGTGGAGCGCGTCTCAAAGACGTTCCCGCAGGCACAGGTAACCGTTGCGGTCTTATACTCCGGATGTATGCCTTCTTTCATAGTAGCCCCCTTTAGGCTTATAGCATAACCAACCCCCCTCATCAAATCCCCCTTCCTATATTGGGTCACAACCCTATCGGAGCTAAGGCCAATGCCTATGGCATAAAAATTGCTGTCCCCCTCTAACGGACGTTGAGAACACTAAAAAGGCTATTTTGACCCTAAAAGTTGACAACATTGTTAGCAATTGACGAATTTTGCACGCAACTCCTTATCCCATGGCAGAGACAATTCATCCCAGAATCCTAGTTGTTGAGAGCTACGGCAGCAACACCAAATCGATTTTAAACCATTTGGCAGGTTCGCCGTTTCCTCTACAAGTGGTTTCCGTAAGCGACGCTGAGGCGGCCATGGCGCTGATCCACAAAGAGCCTTTTGATCTGGCTATCATCGACACATGCTTAAGGGGCAAGATGGATGGCTTTGACCTCTGTCGTGCATTGAGGTCATCCACTGGTACTCAGCGACCCTCGATCATTCTGCTTCTGTCTGGATATCTTTCACTGGAGCGCTCTAGGGGAATATCGGCCGGAGCTGACCTCCTGCTCCACAGACCTGTCGTTAGAGAAGAGCTTATGAGAATGATTCAGTTGCTCTTGGCAGAAAGACTTTCCCAGGCAGCAAACACGCAGCTAGCCGCCGCAAACCCTGCTGAGAGAAGGCTGCGCTCAGTCAGCTAACCGCCAATAGGCGCTAGCCGTTCTCCTCCACATCATAGGGGACTAAACAGAGAACGACCTAGCCGCTACGATCTCAAAAACTGCTCTATTTCCATTCCATAACCTCAAGGCGGACGCCTTCAGGTCCCTCGAAGAAGCAAACATGGCGACCGTCCCCGAGCTGCCGTTGTTCAAGGATGCGCGCGCCGCTCAACTTGAGCTTTTGCACCACGCCTGGAAGGTCATCAGCATCTAAAGCCAGATGCTCCATACCGTAATGCTGCTCGAGCCTCTGTTCTTCAAGAAAATCCGTTACGTTTAGACCGAGTCCGTGCAGGTCGAGGCGGAAACTTAGCCGCTCGCCACTTCGGTTCTCCCTCACGATCTTCGCGCCGAGGTTTTCCACAAACCACTGCGCCGTTTTTCTTGGGTCGGAAGTCTTTATATGCAAATGGTTAATCCTAAACGCCATAAAGACACCTCCTTCTATTGAGGTTTACAACCGCCACTCGGCTTCCGATGTCTTTTTCTTGGTGGCTGTGATCGCTTCTTCAATCTTGCCTATCGCCTCCTCATCCATCGCTGATAGAAGAAGTTCGCAAAACCTTCGACCATCGTCGTGTTTGTCCGGCTTTCCGCCAATGGTTACAGTGGGAGACATGATCTGAATATCACTCGTTTTATGGAACCAAAAGAGCAACAGCATGGCGAGACCGCCTAGCAACAGACCATACTGCAGGATAGGTTCGAGACCTGCTATGAAAGAGAAAATACAGACAGCTAGTAAAATGAGTCCCAACGCCAGGACCCACCATAGCCGCCGCCATCCTATTTGGACACTCGTGATCGCCTTATGCGGGATGAATATCTTGCTACTCCCGAAAACACCTCCTTCGCTCTGATGGTAAACTCGGTAATTCGTTAGAACCACGTAGCTTGACCGGCCTCTTCGGTCAGTTACAGCGAGGTGTCCAAGTTCGATCTCTTTGCTCATCCGTTTTTACTCCTGTCTCGGAACTTCGAGGCTCTCGATCTGGAGAGCACTGGACAGTAGCCCGTCAAGGAATTGTCCTAAGCTTTAGTAAAACAGAAATCAAGGATGGGCCAAGTGTCGCAGGACTTTCTATGTCACCTCAGATGGCTCACCAATAGAACGACATCACCAAAAACATTAACAGGCAAGACCAGTGCAGGATCAGGCAGGGCAGCAGGCTCTCCGAACGCTCCCGGGCCATGCCGGAGCTGATGCCAAAGAGAAGAGCGCCGGCATAGGTCAGCACCACACCGCGCGGGAAAAAGGGAAGAAAAGGCAGCAGGGACCAGAGGGCATAGAGCGTACTTGAGATGAGGACCGGCCAGGAGAGAAACCAGGGGCCACCGTGGCGCTGGGTGGGAAAGCGCTGCGCGAGTGTGCCATGCAACAGCCCGCGGAATAGCACTTCGGCCGCGATCGGAAAGGCGATCACGATGGCGAGTCCAGTCCAGGAGTACCCGAGGAAGGCCTGAGAACTTGTGAATGGAGGTGCAAATACCCAGGCACCTCCGGCCAGTCCTCCCAGCAACGCTCCGGGAAGGAGAAATAGCCAGTCAAGTCCAGTCGGCAAGCACAGCCCGAAAACCTTTGGGCCGCTTTGGAGCGAGGCGAGGGCGAGCACAAAGGTGAGCACGCAGAGCACTCCCGCATAGATCCCCGCCTGATTCTGAAAGTAGCTCTCGATCGACCCTGGCGGATCGCGAAGCCATCCCAGAAAGTAAGTCGCCATCATGGAACCGACCATGACGGCAGTGTTTTCCAGCAATGCGACAGCCAGAGTACTCAAACGCTGCGCCATTGTCGGCCTGCGATAGGCCTGAGCGACCGCATCGGCGATCTGCTGCGGCGTCAGCGAGGTTCCCGTGGCTCGCGGCGAGCCGCCGATTTCTCCTGAGCCGCCCCAGCGGTTGCCGGAGCGACGGTTCCCCGCAGCCGGATCGACAAGATTGAGCCGTTCGTAGGCGCTCTCGAGCGTCGCCGGCAGGAACGTATCGACCTGGCGCAAGGTATAGAAGTCGGGATTTTTCTGCAGGATGATGACCCCGAGGCGCTTGCCGTGCAGCCGCCGCAGATGCGGCTCCACCTCATAGATCCCCGCCTCGCTCCGGCAGACTATCGCCAGCTTGCTGTCGCCGATCTCGGCGCGGGCCAATTCCTCGACTTCGACTACCCCTTCGAAGTGATGCGAGGAATAGATCATCGCGTCGATGGCGCGCAAGACATCGGCCGTGTATTCGAGGAAGTCGATCTCGTGCCATTTCCCGTCCTTCTTCAGGGCGACTTCTTTGCTCCGCAGCTGCTCCAATTCGGCGAAAGTCGATTCCTGCAGCTCCCGAGGGAAGCCGCAAAGCTCCTGCATCTCCAGTCCGTGAGCGTCGATGGTGCCTTCAAGCCGCACGAGAGGCATGACCTTCCTGCGAATTTCCGGGTCGGCATCGTTCAATCGCACATGGTTGAGCAGCACCCAGATGGCGAGAACGGTATCGAGGTCGGGGTCGTTGGCGTAGATCGTCCAGTCTCTTCGCTGGAGATCCATGCCCTTGCGGATCACGACCATGGCCTGCTCGCAGGTGGCCAGCGTGAAGGACCGGACGCAGCCCTCGTGGTGGTCCAGGTTGAAGAGACCTTTTTCGACGTCAAGGAAAGGCCCCCCTTCAGCCGCTCCATCGAGATAGATAGTCCCTGGAGCCGCCTTCCGGGCGGCACTATCCGCGATCGTCATTCCCCGCTCGACGTGCACGGTGATAGTGGGCGACTCGCTGCAGACCAGTTCCCTCTCCTCGCCTTTCCTCCGGATCGAATAGCGATCAGGAAGCTCGCCGGCGACAGCCTCTGGCACCGAGCTTTTCTCGGCCGTCTGCGTCCAATTGTCGCCACTGTGCGGGGATTCCATGCGAACAAGTTCCTTTTGAGGCATGGCCACTGGGAACTCCGAAATTGCGCCAACGACCACCCGCGAGCTCGGGGTCAGGCGAAGGGCGCCTATTAGACAGAACGGACTAATCTCGGGATGACCGTTTTGGGGCAGAGAGTACCCATAAGGGACCGTTATGTCAACTTGAGGTTGCTTGTAGGTGATGAAAGGGGCTTCTGAAGCAAGTGGCTTGAAGTTTCTGTCTGACCTTCGCTATGACCACAAACTTCGTCGGAAACCGCGAGCTTTGGACCTTGTAAAGGTGATGATCTAGTCCTACTCAGAGGACATCACCGGACATCATTTGTATGGCTGGCCTGTAGCTGACCCACTGAAGGCTTACCTTCTGCGCTTGCTCTTTATTTAGCCCCTCCGCCTCGACGATTCTGACTGTCCGTCGCTGTGAAGTAGCGTTCATGCACTTAGCGCAGCCGCCAAAGATACAACAGTCTCTTGTGACTCTATATTTGCCGTCATCCATGCTATCTACTCACGACGGGGGCATTTTTATATCCCCAGCGCGATACAAAAGTCAACAGAAAGACGACAAAAGGTGACATTCTTTGCCAATAATGCTGGCTGCTGCTGTGAAAAGGAGTCTTTTATGTGCCTTGTAAGTTCTCAATTTTATTGCCTTCTAGTGTTTGGCAAGGGACCTGGAGGTGTCTTTGTCCAGATAAGTAACGGGATACCTAAAGAACTGATGAAGAGCATGTCCGCGCTGTCATGGGCGGCCATCTAACTCCCAGAATAAGCCTCTAAGAAGTGACCAGGGAGAGAGCAAGACACGGGCAATTTTTGTAGAATTTGCACGGCGCTCAGATTATTGATTTTGGTGGAGCCGATGGGAGTCGAACCCACGACCTCTTGAATGCCATTCAAGCGCTCTCCCAACTGAGCTACGGCCCCACGTCAGGACAGGACGGGGTGATAAATGCTGAAATAAAGGTAGGAGAGAGATCCGGAAAAGTCAAATACAAACAGACGAGTCAGTAACGATGAGGAAATGGATTGAAACTCAGTTCTCGTTACTTATCATTCGCCCTTACCATCTCCTCCGCATGGCGCATGGCCTTGTCTGAAATCCTTATCCCACCCAGCATGCGTGCCACTTCCGCCACTCTATCGCGCTCGCCAAGTTGCTTGACCCCTGTGAAAGTCCTACCCTTGATAACCTCTTTTTGCACGACGTAGTGAGAATCGGCTAAGGCCGCGATTTGCGGCAGGTGCGTCACGCAGATCACCTGATGGGACCCGGCGACTCTTTTGAGCTTCTGCCCCACGATCTCCGCCACCCGGCCGCCAATGCCGGCATCGACCTCGTCAAAGAGCAGCGTGGGAATGTGTCCCTGGGCCAGCACTAACGATTTGATCGCCAGCATCAGGCGCGAGAGTTCGCCCCCGGAGGCGATCTTCACCAAAGGCTTCACTGGCTCGCCGGGATTCGGCGAAAAATAGAATTCAACCTGATCCATTCCCAGATCCGTCAATTTTCTTCCGCCGACGACAAAAGGCGGATCATCGCCCGCTTCTCCGGCTTCAGGGAAGCGGGCCTCAAACGTCGTCCCTGCCATTCCGAGAGTCCCCAGCTCCTTTTCCATTTCCCTTGTGAATTTGTTGGCCACCTTTTTGCGCTCACGTGAGAGAGTCTCTGCCGTGTCCCAGGCCGAGCGGCGCGCCTGCTCACAGCTCCGCTCTAGGCTCGGCATCTCCTCCTCCCCACGCTCCAGTCCCTTTAACTCTGCCGCCACTTTTTCACCGAGCTTGAGAATCTCCTCGACGGAGCCCTGGTATTTTCGCTTCAGCCGGTTGATCTCGGCGAGCCTCTCTTCCAATTGCTCCTGGGCTGCTGGATCGAACTGGACGCGGTCGGTATGTCGTCGGAGAAAAGACGCGGCTTCCTGCAGTTGAGCCAGAGCAGACTCAAGCAGCTCCACGGCCGCATTCAGGCTGCCATCGATCTTGGCTAGCTCCCTGAGTCGCAGCGCATATCTTGCCAGCCGGCCGACCACGGCCTCATCTCCTTCATAGACCAGCTCCTCTCCTTCCTTGCACCCCTGGTAGAGCTTTTCCGCATGCATCAGGATATTTCGCCTTTCCTTGAGCTCTTCCTCCTGTCCGGGCTGCAAATCCGCCCGAGCGATCTCTTCTGCCTGCCCACGCAGCCACTCCTCTTCGCGCCTGCGCTTGTCGAACAGCTCCCTGGCCCGCCGTAGATCGTCCCACGCGGCCATGAGAGAGATATATCTCTGCCTCATCTCCGCCGCTTTTTCATTCAGACCGCCGTAGCCATCGAGCAATTGAAGGTGACTCTCGGCTCTGAGCAGCGCCTGATGCTCGTGCTGGCCGTAGATATGGATTAGATGCGGGCCGATGTCGGTCAGAAGTCCCACGGGACAAAGCCCGCCGTTCAGGTAGACGCGGTTTTTCCCTGACCGGCTGGCAATCCGTTTGATCACCAACTGGTCCTCGATTTCGTATTCACCCTTGCGGAGCTTCTCCCTGAGCGCCGCCGGAAATGACTCAAACAGCGCCTCAACGGTCGCCTCCTCCTCGCCGTGGCGAATGATGTCTGCTGAGACGCGGCCGCCTGAGATCAGGCCGAGGGCGTTGAGAACAATCGTCTTGCCCGCGCCGGTCTCGCCGGTCAGAACGTTGAGCCCGGGGCCCAGCTCCAACGCCACTTCATCAATGACTGCGAAATTCTTGATCCTGAGCTCCCGCAGCATCGCCTCAGCGCTCTCCCCATTTGAGCTTGTTGCGCAGGATCTCGAAGTAACCACGCTCAGGAACTTTGACCAGCGAGACGGGGACGCCATAATCTCTGACTTCGACCACGTCGCCGTCTTTCAAGAGCACGCCCTGTTGCCCGTCAGGACTTAAGATCACGGTGTCGCCAGCGGAGCGCAGAGTGACACGAATCATCGACTTGCTGGAAACCACGATCGGCCGATTGGTCAAAGTATGCGGACAGATGGGCGAGAGCAAAATTGCTCCGAGCGAAGGATAAAGGATCGGACCACCAGCAGCCAGAGAATAGGCAGTCGACCCTGTGGGGGTGGAAATAATCAGCCCGTCGGCCCGGTAGGTGCAGAGATATTCTTCCCCCACGTAGGCCTCGAGATCGATGATCCTGGAGCGCGCGCCTTTGGCGATGACCGCGTCATTGAGTACGCGGAACCTCTTTGGCTTATTCCTTTTGCTGCGAACCTGAACCTCCAGCGTCATTCTCTTCTCGACGGAAACGTCTCCCGCCAGCGTTCGCGCCAAGACCGATTCCAGCTCGTCGACCGCCACCTCCGTGATGAAGCCCAATCCTCCGAGATTGACACCAAGGATCGGCACCTGGGGCCGCTCGACGAGTCGAGCGACGCTGAGAAGGGTCCCGTCGCCGCCCAACACAACGATCAGATCGGCTTTCTTTGCCATCTCTTTCTTGTTGCAAGAGCGCGCACCGTTCTTGAACAGACCCGGTTCTACGAGGACATGCTTTTTCTTTTCCTTGAGCCATGGCACCAACCAGCTTATCATGTCAGCCGCCTTCGGCTCTTGGTACTTTGCTACCAGACCAACTACGCGAATCATCACAACGACCTTTCGTCTAGCGAGACTATCACATCGACGAAAAAAATGTCCATGAAGAATAGGCAACGGGGAGGTCTGTCCCGAAAGAAGGGAGGCACAGGACACCGAACGGTCTCAGAGATTACAAACAGATCACGTTAAGTGCTTCGGAGCAGAAAAGTAGCGAACGGACAACGCGGTCCCCCTCAAGCGGTGGGCCTCGACGACTCTAAGGCGAAGTAAATCTTCTCGGCGGTAAGCGGAAGATCGGAGACTCTCACTCCAACCGCATCGTCAAGGGCGTTAGCAATGGCCGCCGCAGTGGCGACAATCCCGTTTTCTCCAATCTGCTTGGCTGCAAAAGGGCCGGGGCCGACAGGATCCTCAACCAACACCGTCTGTAGAGACGGAAGGTCCTGGATGCAGGGAATTCGATAATCGCCGAGATTCACGGTCACAACCTTGCCACCCTCCGTCACCACCTCTTCCATCGTGGCGTAGCCTAAACCTTGGATCACGCCGCCCTCGATCTGCCCTTGATGGGTGAGCGGGTTAATCACCGTGCCGACGTCATGGGCGGTGACAATGCGCTTCACCCTGAGGAAGCCGGTCTCTCGATCAACCTCGACTTCAGCGATTTGAGCTACGAAGGCGGCGACGGGTGAGCGGCTCTTCATCTGAAAAGTCTTGCGAACGCGTAAATCTCCATTCTCTTCTGCAGCGCGCCGGGCGATCTCCACAAAAGATAGCGCTTTCTTCGCTCCGCCTGCTGTCAGGAAACGGCCCTTTTCCAGCTTTACGTCGCTCGCGTTGCAACCTAGAAGCGAAGCCGCTGTGGATCTTAGCCTCTCGCGCATCTCCTTGGCAGCTTCCAGGACCGCCTGTCCGCTCATGCTGGTGATCTTGCTTCCCCCGGGCGCAGCGTCATTTTCAAAAGTCTCTGTATCTCCGATCTTGGCCCAGACGTCACCTGGGCGAATCGTAAGCACCTCCGCCGCGATCTGTCTAAGAAGAGTGTGCGTTCCGGTTCCCGTGTCTGGCACAGCAGTGAGAATCGTAACCTGGCCGTCAGGTGAGACCGAGACTTCTGCGTTAGCCTCTCCCGAACCGCCCACATGGCGGAAAGAGACACCGATTCCTCGGCCGATACCTTGCGCCGCCTTGGTCTTTCCCCAGCCAATCTTCTTAACCGCAGCCGCTAACGTCTCTCGGCAGCGGACCTTCTCTACTCCTCTGCCGCCGGGCAATTTATCCCCGTCCCTAAGGAGATTTTTGAGCCGAAGACCCAAAGGGTCCATGCCCAACTCTTTGGCAATAAGGTCCGTATGCGATTCAACCGCAAAAACCACCTGAGGCTGGCCAGGGGCGCGATAGTAACCACAAGGAACGCTGTTCGTATAGACACCGTAAGAGCGAATCGCATAGTTCGGAATTCTGTAGACCCCCGTCGCATGTGTCGCGCCGCCGAGATTGGGGATCTCTCCAGGCTTGAACGCCGCGTAGGCGCCGCTGTTGAAAATCACCTCCGCCTCGCGTGCCACCAGTGTGCCGTCTTTCTTAACTCCGCTTTTGAGTCTCACCAGCGACGGATGGCGCGGATCGCCTGCGGTCAACTCCTCGGCATAGGTCATGACCATCTTCACTGGGCGCCTGGTCGCCTTTGCAAGCTGATAACAGATGGGAATATCCATCAACGAGCCTTTACCGCCGAAGTCGCCCCCAACAGCAACGATGTGAACCCGAATATGATCCTTGGAAAGATTCAATTGCTTCGCGAGCTGATCCTTGAGACGGAACGGGGCCTTGCAGGAAGCCCAGACTCCGATGCGATCCGAGCCATCGAGCGTCACCACGGCCGCGTGAGGCTCCAGATAAGCTTGATGGGTCATTTGGGTGCAAAAGGTGTGCTCTAAAACGATGTCGGCTTCTTCAAACCCGGAGCTAAGATCGCCTGCCGACCAGTTCTGGATGGCGAAGACATTTGGAATCATCTCCGGAGGACGATGAAAGCCCTTGTAGGATGGCAGCTCCTCGTGAACGAGAGGGGCTCCAGGCCCAATCGCCTTTCTCGGATCGAATACCGCTGGTAATTCTTCGTAGTCGACTTCGATGAGAGAGAGCGCCTCTTCCGCCGCATCGAGATCTTCGGTCGCAACCGCGGCAACCTTTTCGCCGACGAAGCGCACCTTCCCCTGGGCTAGGACCGGGATGTCTTGCAGGCTGAGTCCGACGCGAAACGGTGGCAGATCCGCGCCCGTGAGAACACAGCCAAAACCCCATTTACCTTTTTTGCCTTCTCCGTATTCACCCGCACGATCCTCGCATGCGAGAGCGGGCTGCGCAGGCACTTACCCCAAACCATGCCAGGAAGTTGCACATCGGCAGTATAGAGAGTCGTGCCCCCAACCTTCTCGGGGCCTTCGATTCTCCCCATCGGACGTCCCACGATCTTCAATTCCATCTTCCGCCCCTTTTAAGGCACTACACAACCAGTTTTCTCAGACGCGAACTCGAATAGTCCACTAGCATGACCAGCACGATCAGGACGAGAACGATGGCGGAGGCTTCTTGATATTGAAAGGTCCGAAAGCTCGTGTTCATGAGATAACCGATGCCGCCGGCGCCAATCAAACCCAAGACAGAGGCCGCTCGGATGTTGGTCTCCAGCCGGTAAAGCGTGAAGGAGATGAGATCTGGCAAAACCTGGGGCAAGACGGCAAAGGTAAGTGTTTGGGTGTAGCCTGCTCCGGTGGCCCTAATCGCTTCGAC
>VBLN01000070.1:16556-25167 GCA_005878685.1 Deltaproteobacteria bacterium
AGGAGTTTTCCCAAAACCGTCGTCGTGTGGATGAAGAGGGCTAGCGTCCCGGCGAAAGCCCCCAGACCCACGGCAGCGACAAAGAGGAGTCCAAGAGCAAGATCCGGAATGGTGCGCAAAAAATTCAGCATAAGACGAGTCGTGTGGTAAACAACCGGATGCGGAGTGGTATTGTGCGCCGCGAAGAATCCGACGGGAAAAGCCACCAGAAATGCCAGAAAAGTGCCCGCTAAAGCCATCTGGATCGTCTCGATCGTTGCGCCGACGATGGTCTGAGGAAAGGTATTATCCCACCACCTCTGTTTGATCCTCGACTGCTCCTCGGATAGGGGAACAGGCAGGATCAGTGAGATTAGGGGAATGCCTTCGGGAAAGAAATAGCTCCTCGCGTCCGTAACCTTGGAAAAATCGGGAGGCAACATGCGTCCGATAGTAGCGCTGATTTCGGGTATCCCACGGATCAACTCACCAGGCCGGATCTTGGCCCCCTGAAACGCCCACCAAAGGAGCGCCAGAGAAAAAGCACACAGCAGTAAGATCTGTCTGCCTTTTCTCGGAGCCAGGGGAGCTTCCCGTAAAATCTCTTCTTCGGGAATAATTGATTTTGCACCAAACTGCTCTGCCAAGGCTTTACCCTCCTAGTTTCTCATCGCATGAATGATTCGCTTTGCTGTCACCAGACTTTTCGCCACTACTAAAACCGCAGCACGTCCCCATCCTTCAATATTCTCAAATGATAGCCTTTAAGTTTTTTAAGACTCGCTACGATCTCCCTCGGATATTCCGGCTTAACGTGAGTCACCAGAATCGGGACGGATGGCCTCCCGAGTTTATCGATCTCGCGGGCCAGACCCTGAGGCGTCAAGTGATAGCTCGCGTCAGCAACCTCTTGGAGGCGGTCCGGGAAAGATACTTCGATGACAACCGCGCAGATATTCTTCTTCCCTCGGGCTACGGACCAGACTCTCTCAGTCGGTCCCGTATCGCCGACGTGGAGCAAGGTCCTCCTTCTATTCTCGATAAAAAAGGCGACGCTCGGGACAGCATGATTCACTCGGACTGTCGTTACTCTGAAGTCTCCAACGGCTGCAGGTTCTTCCTCCGGAAGTCTACAAAGTCTCAGCACAGGTAACCGCTGGCTATCGTCTGCGATGCGGGTAAAGTCGGGCCAAAGCTTATTATTAAAGAAGGATTCTTTTAACCCTGTGACGACCTCATCGATGCCCCAGACATTAATAGGAACGCGGCATTTGCCGAAGAGATTATCAGCCAGCGTGGCAAGAGCCATGACATGGTCCAGATGCATGTGAGTGATCAGGATGTCCTTGATCTTTTGCTGCGCCTTTAGAGTCAGGACCGCAGTCGTGGAGCCGGCATCAATGAGCAAAGAGTCGTTGACTAAAAAGGAGGAGAGGTTATGGCCCGGCACTTGGCCCCCTGAGCAGCCTAAGACGCGAAATTTCATCGATACGCCTCCCTCGACGGCGACGACACCTTATATCAAATGGATCTTTTTGACTAGCGGAAACTTTGAAAAAAAGGTATGGGTGATCAAAAGAATTTCCCGTCTCGATCGTAGATGAGAAATCACATGATTAGAAAGGCTTCCGCACTTTTTCTTTCGCTCACGACTCTCTACCTGTTTGCTTCATGCGGAAGCAAAAAAGGGGAGGCCACGCGAATCGTCCCGATCGGGATTCTTCTCCCGGAGTCTGGGCGAAGTGAGACTCAAAGCGTTAGGGGGCTGCGGGATGGGCTCAAAGAACTAGGCTACAATGAAGAAGAAAACATTCTTCTGGAAATGCGAGACGCCAAAGGCGACCGTGGAGCCCTAAAGTCCATGGCCGATGAGCTCGTCAGTAAGAAAATCCATCTGATCTTCACGACTGGAACCAGAGCTACTCAGGCAGCCATGGCGGCGACAAGCAAGACACCCATTGTTTTCCGCCACCCCGCTGACCCGGTGGCATTGGGTTTGGTAAAGAGCATGAAGCGGCCTGGAGGGAACGTAACCGGCGTCGCCGCCCTCGCTTTGCAAGTTACAGAAAATAGATTGGAGGTCCTGAAGCAAGTCGTCCCAGGAGTTCGCCGGGTGCACATCTTTTATGCATCTAACGACAAATTTTCTCACGAGAATTTTGCCTTTACCTCGAAGCTAGCGGAAAAGCTCGGGCTCGAAGTGGTTGAGCATGGCATCAAGTCCGGCGACGAGTTGAAGAAGTCCTTCGACAACCTTCAGACGGAGGAAGGCGACGCCCTCTTCCACATTCCAGATGATTTGGTTGAGAGCGAAGCAGACTTCATCTTTCAGACAGCAAGGCAAAAGAAGCTGCCGACTATGTTCAACGAAGAGCCCTGGGCTATCAAAGGGGCGCTCGCCGCTTATGGCCCCAGCTACTATGAGATGGGTCGGCAGGCTGCCGGCCTTGTAGACAAGATACTCAAGGGTCAAAAACCGGAGAATCTGCCGGTAGAATTGGCCAGGAAATTTGATTTGATCATCAACATGAGGACCGTCAATACGATTGGGCTCACCGTTCCTCCAGAGGTGCTGAAGAAAGCGGATAAAGTCATCCGATAACGGACCGAGACTTTATGGCCGATTTAGCGGATACGATAAGAAGCATCCCTCTCTTCTCCGGACTCTCCCGCGAGGACATAGCCAAGATTCTCGGCAAGCTAGAAGAAAAATCCTTTGTTGCCGGAACGACGATCTTCTCTCAAGGAGATAAGGGCGATTCCTTCTACTTTATCCAGGCTGGCGCCGTCCAAGTGGTCCTTGAGGGTGGCGGAGGCAGAAGGGAAAGCATCGCGGTCTTGGGGCCGCAAGACTGGTTCGGGGAAATGGCCCTGCTATCGGGAGAGCCGCGCTCCGCAACCATCATCGCCGTTAAGGATCTCACGGTTTGGCGGCTCACCCGGGAGGCCTGGGATGAACTCATCGAGAAGCATCCCACCTGGCTTCTCCACTTCTGCGCGTCACTCAGCAAGAGACTGGCGCGGGCAGAGCAGCAATACTCCAAGGGCCGGGATGCCTTCAATTCCCTAGCCGAAGAGTTTTATAGTTCAAGGAGCGCCGAGCAGCAGCAGTTTTTCCGCCGCGCCTCCCTGCTGGCCACTATAGACCCTCAGACTGCAGACGAGCTTCTTCAGGCCAAGGGTGCCGAAGGATTTCTCGCGGATCTTCAAAAGAGCCAGTTCCCTTTAATTCGCTCTATCGAAGGAAACCGATACGAGCTTCATGCCTTTTTTAGAGAGTTCTTGACAGAAAAACTTCTCAGGGTTGAAGGTGCGGAAACAGAACAGAAACTGCATTCTCAGATCGCCGCGCAGTACGAACTGCTCGGCAACTGGGAGCAGGCTATCCACCACTCTTTGGAAGCGCAAGAGTGGCCCCAGGTCATCCAACTTCTCAGCGCACAGAAGGAGGAGTTGCTCGATGGTTCCGCCCTGTTTGTGAAAAACGCCGTCGAAAGAATGCCACCGGACCACTTCTTCGCTGATCCTCACTTAGTCCACATTAAGGCTAGGGCCGTCGCTCACTTAGGCGATTTGGGAGGAGCTGTCAGAATCTATAAAGAGGTCCTTTCCCAAAGAGCCGCAGGAAGCATGAGCGGTGAAGCTGTAGCCCGCTATCAAAGCATGGCGGACACCTTGGTGCAAAAAAGAGAATATGCTCAAGCGCTACACTGTCTGCGGAGCGCGCTTAACCTGCTGGAGCAGGAAACGGTACATGTGGCGGGTGACGTGAATGATCTCTATCGGGATAACAAGCAGTCGGGCGCGCCCTCGTCTGTCTCTGGGCCAGAATCAAGAATGGGCTCTGTCTGATCAAATCTGGCCGCGCTCTTTTCTCGTCCTTACGAGAAAGCTGCTGTGAGTAGGTGGGCTGGCGGCGTCTTGGGTCTTGCCGTCTGGGCCTATCTTTGGTTCTGGACACCCAACATTGGCCTGGATCCTGCGGCAACCAAGCAACTCGGCCTGCTCTGTCTAACGTTAATTTACTGGGTATTTTGGGTCTTCCCGGACTACGGAGTGGCCCTCCTTTTTGCTTTGGGATTGATATTGACCGGTCTGGCAAAAGCTGACGTGGTCTTGGGTGGCTTCGCAAGCACGACTTGGTTCATGACTCTTGGAGTATTGGGGCTCGGGGCCGCTATCACCGGCTCCGGCCTTTTTTACCGCCTGTCGTTACAGTTGGTGCGTTTCTTCCCTTTGAACTACTACTGGCAGATCATCGCTTTAGGTCTCATGGGAATCGTCGTGATGGCCCTGATCCCACAGCAGAGCGCTCGTACCGCGATTATCAGCCAAATGCTTGTCAATCTCTCCGAAAGCCTTGGCTACAAAAACCCCTCTAGGGCCTCCACGGGCCTCTTCGTCGCTAGCTTTCTTGGACTGGGGCAGCTTGGCTTTCTCTTTCTGACGGGCTCCACTACAAGCCTCATAGCCTGGGGCCTTCTTCCTCCCGATGTCCGCGCCCAATTTACCTGGGGCTATTGGTTTCTCGCCGCTCTGCCCCCGACCTTGGTTGTTGTCGCCATAATCTTATTAAGCACTATGTTTCTCTATCGGCCTGAGTCTCAGGCCCAAGTCTCGTATAAAATGGTCCAAAACCAGCTCGAGGTCCTCGGGCCTCTATCGCAAAAAGAATGGATCACGCTTGGGGTGCTTTTTTTCACCGTGGGCGGGTGGTTGACCATTTCCTACCATGGGATTGACGGCGCTTGGATTTCTCTCATCTCGCTTTGCGTTCTCGTCAACACGGGTGTGTTGGGCTGGGGCATGTTGAAGAAAGGCATCGATTGGGAATTGCTCATCTATATGGGAGCGACGCTGAGCATCCCTACTCTTCTGACCCAAGCAAAAATTGATGAATGGTTGGTCGGCTGGATTTCCCCGCTGATTGTTCCTTTCCTGGAGCGGCCGGCTCTTTCCTTCGTCATTATTGCCCTTATTGCCTATGGAACCAAGTTGATTTTTACTAGCTTCCTCACAGTCGTAACCCTGACGGTCGCCTTACTGCCATTGTCGGTCGATATGGGCATTAGCCCATGGATCATGGCCACGATCATTCTCGTGGCGTCCGAAGTCTGGTTCTTCCCCTTTCAGGTAGACTGGCATACCCTCGCCTACTCCACCACCGAAGGCAAGGGATTTACCTATCCACTCATGTCCCGGATCAATCCCTTTTATGCGTTGGCCTATATTCTGGCACTGATTGTCGCTATCCCTTACTGGAGATACTTGGGGCTAATGGGGTAATCAATGCAAATTGGCATTGATGATCGAGACGTGTAAGACCCAGACGCTTCAAACGCGAGCGTATAGTTTTCTATATTTAAGTATCTTTAAAGATACGCTAGCGATCTCCGTTTCTTACACTTGAGAAATCTTTTCTGCCAAAATTTTGTGTGAATTCAGAGGCTTCCTGACCCTCGCCTGATTTCTTAGGGCTGTGGCACCGCGCTTGCGTTTGCTCACGTTGCGTTAAACCGGTCAGCGGTCTCAGGAATTAAAAGGAACAAAGCTTAGTCTTCGCATTTTGGGGTTTCTAATCCGATCTAAGGATCGTCATTGACACATAGAAAATAGCTATAAGGAAATTATAGGTACTTCGGCGAATTTTCCTTCTATGACACTGATTTTTCTCCTAGAAACGCTTGACAAAAGCTCGGCATTAATAGTAACAACGATCACTTTTTATAGCTGGTTCGGTCTGGTAGGTCCTCGACGCCGACAACGCCTAACATGCAATTAGCAACGTCAGAGAATTGGGCTTTAGTTTTTCTTTTTTCTTGGACGCGACTTTGGTGTCGCGCAATAGGTTCATGACGCTTCGGCTATTTAAGGCGATCCTATTAGGTACTCTCATCGGAATAGGGGGGCTAGCAATAAGCTTTTTCCATTTTTCGCACGAAATGGAAGAAAACGCAGGCCTGGGATTATTGTTCAAGCTGAGGGGGATCAGACAGGCATCATCGGACGTCGTCGTAGTCAGTATTGACAGAGAATCGTCTGAGAAACTCAACGTATCCGACAACCCCGACAAGTGGCCTCGTTCGCTTCATGCACGTTTAGTTGAAAAGTTGGCTAAAGAAGGGGCCAAGGTGATTACCTTTGACGTGCATTTCATAGAGCCCCGTTCCTCTAAGGATGACAACTTGTTTGCGGAGACAGTGAGAAAGGCTCGAAATGTCGTGCTGGCTGAACCCCTTAAAGCTAGGGAGGTTCTATTGTCCGACACGGGCGGGTCTTATGCAGGAGAGCATAGCATTGTGAACGTAGTGAAACCGTTTGCTCCCCTCGCTCAGTCTGCGGTCGCCACGGCGCCTTTCGTTCTGCCCAGAATACCCTTCAAGGTGAACCAGTATTGGACATTCCAAACGGGAGCAGGCGATTCTCCGACTTTCCCGGTCGTTGCCTTCCAACTCTTCACTATTCAGGCATACGGGGAGTTTATCCGTTTGTTGGAAAAAGTAAGCCCAACTCATGCCGAGAAGCTGCCACGTGATGCCGATACGGCGATTAAGACAAGAGGGGTTGTAAGGTTGATTAGAGATATCAAGGACATTTTTGAAAGCGAACCGGCGGTCGCGCAAAGAATGCTAGAAGAGTTGGAGCGTTCAGATCTCTCATCTGTTGATGTGAAAAAGCATGGCTTGCTCAAATCGCTCATAGAAATATATGGGGGCGCCAATCGCCGATACATCAATTACTACGGCCCGCCCCGGACGATTACCACGATACCCTATTATCAAGCATTGCAGCTCGGTGAAGATGCGGGAAGCAGCAAACAAGTAGACCTTAAGGGCAAAGCCGTGTTTGTGGGACTCTCGGAGAAATTGCTGGCAGAAAGGAAGGATAGCTTTTATACGGTTTTTTCCCAGGCGAACGGCGTATTTATCAGCGGGGTCGAAATCGCCGCAACCGCATTCTCAAACCTTCTAGAAGATAGCCCGGTCAAACCGATCAGCTCAAGATATTATATCCTTACGATTCTCCTCTGGGGTATCCTCATAGGGATGATTTGCCGGATGTCCGCCACGGCACTCGCCGCATTGGGTGTAGTGGGTTTGGCCGCTCTTTACCTCATTGCTGCAGAGTATCAATTCAAGGCCGCCGGCAATTGGTATCCTATCGTCGTCCCATTATTCTTGCAGGCTCCACTGGGATTTTTCGGGGCTGTTTTGTGGAACTATGTTGAGACGAACAAGGAGCGGCAGCAGATAAGAAAGGCTCTCGCATACTATGTACCCGACGAGGTCGTGGATCAGTTAGCCAAAAACATGGTCGATATCAAAAATAGCGGCCAAATGGTTTACGGGGCTTGTTTGTTCGCGGATGTTGCAGGGTATACCACCTTGTCGGAGAAGATGAGTCCGCAGCAACTGAGCGAGGTCATGCATAAATACTTCGAAGCCACTTTTGAGCCGATCAAGAAACATGGCGGGCTTGTCGTTAACTTGAAGGGCGATTCTTTCTTAGCGATATGGAAGGCTGCACGAGCGGAGGTCGGTCTGAGGCGTCAAGCCTGTCTAGCCGCAGTGGATGTGGCCAAAGCGGTCCATCGGTTCAATGGGTCTTTCGAGAACCTCAGCTTTCCCACGCGTGTCGGCGTGCATTCCGGCCAGATTTTCCTAGGCAACATCGGTGCCGGTGACCACTATGAGTATGGCCCTACGGGGGACACCGTCAATACGGCATCAAGGATGGACGGACTCAATAAATACCTGGGGACTGAGATATTGGCCTCTGAAGAGGCAGTGGATCAACTAGACGGCATCCTGACGAGAGAAGTTGGAAAGTTTAGGCTCAAGGGAAAGGCTCAGCCGGTCGTGGTTCATGAATTGTTAGGTCGGTTGGAAGAATCTGACGAAGAGCAGAAAAACGCTAACGCGATTTTTGCTGAGGCGCTCGATGCTTTCAGGCGGCGGTCTTGGGATGAGGCGACAGCAAAATTCCGTCAGATCACCGAGAAGAACAACGGGAAAGACGGCCCGGCGCGTTTTTACATAAAGCTTTGCGCGCAATACAAGCAAAATCCGCCTGACGAACCATGGGAAGGGGTGATTCCTCTAGAGGAAAAATAGCGAAATATTTCGATCTTGAGCCTGAATACAGGAAACCTAGAAAGCAGGTGAACCATGAACCGGATATCATCATCTCTTATAACTTGTGCAAGCCTCTTGGGAATATTGGCATCCCCCCATATTTCTCCCGCAGCGACGACGTGTGATCCATGGGTTGCAAAAGCGGTTTCAATCCAGGGAGCTGTAGAGGTGCAAAGGGCGGGTCAAACGCAGCGCCAACCCGTTAAATTAAACGACACGTTCTGTGCCGGCGATAGAATCCAGGTGCTGGAGAGGAGCCGGGCAGACCTTGCGTTGGTCAACCAACCTGTTCTGCGTCTCGATCAGAACAGCACAATTACACTCGGAGGAGTCAAAGATCAACGAACCTCACTGATAGATCTAGCGCGGGGCGCTGTACATTTCTTCAGCCGCCTTCCCCGGAACCTGGAGGTGAATACGGCCTTCGTCAACGCAGGCGTGGAAGGAACGGAGGGATTGATCGAAGTCGAAGCCGACAGGGTCCTGATCACTATTTT
>VBLN01000070.1:25178-25890 GCA_005878685.1 Deltaproteobacteria bacterium
CCTTAGGCTCACGGATGGCCAGTCGGCAGTAACTGAGAGGGGGCAGGCTCCCGTACTCCGTACGGTTGTGCGCCCTCGGGATGCTGTTCAATGGGCATTGTACTATCCACCCGTCACTTATTTTCGGCCCGAGGATTTTCAAGGTCCCGAACCCTGGCAAGGGATGGTTCGGAAGTCCTTAGACACTTATACGAGCGGCGACTATCAAGGAGCCTTCGAAGCGATTAGAGGCGCACCGCCCGATATCCGCGAGCCACGCTTTTTTGCCTATCGTGCCCAATTGTTGCTCGGTGTGGGCCGCGTTGATGAAGCGAGTAAGGACATCGCGCAAGCGCTGAGTTTAAACCCGAATTACAGCGATGCCTTGGCCCTGCAATCGATCATCGCCGTAGTACAAAATGATAAAGAAAGAGCGCTTGGTGTCGCACAGAAAGCCGTCGCGGCCGATCCAAAATCGGCCTCGGCGCTGATCGCTCAATCTTATGCCCAGCAAGCCAATTTTGACCTCGAAGGCGCGCGCGCTAGCTTGCAACAAGCGGTGCAAGTAAATCCCAACGACGCTCTGGCCTGGGCCAGGCTGGCCGAGCTCCATATGTCGTTCGGCCGTCTCGATGATGCTCTCGAAGCGGCCCAGAAGGCCGTATCCTTAAATCCCAATTTATCCAGAACGCAGATGGTCCTGGGTTTTGCGCACCTACTGCGTGTGGACACA
>VBLN01000070.1:26062-27052 GCA_005878685.1 Deltaproteobacteria bacterium
TGGACCCGAATAACGCCATCGTCCGCAGCTATCTGGGCAAAGCCTATTATGAAGAGAAGCGCACGGATCTAACCGACCGCGAGTATGCTACCGCGAAGGAATTAGACCCGAAAGATCCGACGCCCTATTTTTATGATGCGATCCAGAAGCAGACCACGAACCGGCCTGTCGAGGCGTTGCAGGATATGCAAAAGGCTATCGAATTGAACGACAACCGCGCGGTATACCGGTCGCGTCTGCAGCTCGATTCCGACCTGGCCGCGCGGAGCGCAAGCCTGGGCCGCATTTACAGCGATCTAGGCTTTCAGCAGCTTGGCTTGGTGGAAGGATGGAAATCCGTCAATACCGATCCAACCAACTTTTCCGCCCACAGGTTCCTGGCCGACACTTATGCCGTTCTGCCGCGCCACGAGATCGCGAGAGTCAGTGAGCTGCTTCAATCTCAGCTGCTCCAGCCCCTGAACATGACTCCCATTCAGCCCCAACTCGCCGAGGCCAACCAGTTCTTAATAAGCGCCGGAGGTCCTGGGGCTCTTTCGTTCAACGAATTCAATCCCATTTTCAACCGAAATGGAGTTACATTTCAGACGAGCGGCCTCGCCGGTGAGAACAGCACGTTCGGTGGAGAAGGTGTTCTCTCTGGGATCTACAAAAAAGCTTCCTTCAGCCTTGGTGGGTTTCACTTCCAGAGCGACGGGTTTCGGACAAACAGCAGCCAGGATGACGACATCGGTAACGCCTTCCTACAATTCGAACTCACTCCCCAAACAAGCGTTCAAGGTGAGTATCGATATAGAAATACTACAAGGGGAGATCTTCGACTCAGATTTTTTCCGAACGATGTCCTCCCCGATGAGACAAACAAAGAAGAGAGGCACACCTTCCGTCTTGGTGCGCGGCATGCCCTTTCCCCCGATTCCATCCTTCTCTCTTCGTTCACATATCAAAATGCAAGATTCGCCGTGAGAGAAGATCAACTCGGTGGGCTTT
>VBLN01000310.1 GCA_005878685.1 Deltaproteobacteria bacterium
GGGCGTCCCGTTGACGGCGGTTTCGATGCGAAAAGTAATCAGCGTTTCTACATCTTCCGGCGATAACCCCGGCGATTCGGTTTGGATCACGACCCGAGGTGGGGCAAATTCCGGCAGGACATCCAGCGTCATCCGGCGAAGGACAAAAATCCCCGCGATCAGGACCACGACGTAGGCAGTCACTACTAACAGCCGGTTTCGTAAAGACCACTGAATAATCCAGTTGAACATGAGCTTGCCTCTTCGTATCGTCTAGTGAGTGTGCCCGCCCAACGCTGCCCCACCCTGCCGCGCTATCACAGACTGGGTGTAAAGTTGCTGCTTGCCGTCAGTCACCACCTGGTCGCCAGGCACAAGCCCTTTTTTCACTTCAACAAAGCGGTCATCTCTTGCTCCAAGGACAACATCCGCGCGCCGGAAGGACCCCTTCTCCTCGACAAACACGAAGCTCTCACCTTCCGTTGAGATCAGAGCCTCTTGAGGAATAGCCAGAACTTCTCCCTGTCCGCCCACGACAATGTTCATCTCTGAGAACAGGTTCGGTTTCAGCTTTCCAGAAGGATTGACGACCTCCACCCAGAAACGCAGAGTGCGTTTTTGTGCATCAATCGTAGGACTAAACCGGGATATCTTGCCGGCAAAGACTTCATCCGGATACGACGCGAGCCGAATGCGAACTGTCTGCCCGATCTTCAGCTCACGAAGTGACTCCTCAAAGGCCTCTCCCTCAACAAAAACCACCGAAGGATCAAGAATCTTAAAGATAACCTTGCTTGGCTCAACCGACTCACCCAACACCACGTTGCGTTCAGCAATGAAACGACCGATCGGCGCCACAACAGGAAACGTAGCGATGTTCTTCTCCGCGCGGGCTTTTTTGACCCGATTTCATTGAGTACAGCCTGATAATTGTTTTGCGCCGCTATCAATTCTTTTCGAGCTGCGATCTTGCTTTCGACTAAGCTTTGTACGCGTTCAAGCTCCGCCTTGGCCAGAGTTAGCTTGTTCTCCGCCTGCATGAGATCTACTTGGAGCTTCTGAATCTCGGCGCTCTGAACTTCTGCGATGCGCTGCCCTCTCTGAATGCCATCTCCGGCTTTGAAAAAGAGACCCACAATTTTTCCTGAAACCCGGCTGCTGACTTGAGCTTCTCGGTCGGGATGCGGCCTTACAACGCCGGCCACACGAATCACGTTTTCAATGGCGCGCAGATCTGCTGTGACTGTCTTCAAGCCGATATTTGCCTTTTGGTCGGCAGTCAGGGTTAAACCCGAAGGCTTTTTCTTAGCCTCATCATGTCCAGGAGGCTCGTTGCCCGTATGCTCGTGCGGAGCCGCTTCCGAAGACGATTTCATAGCCTTTGGTGACTCCTCATGGCTTGCGGTGTCTGCTTTTCTCTCGCGGCTGGTTACTCTCCCCAACCAAAAAGCGACGACCACGAGCAAAACTAAAACGAGTGAAACGACAATTTTCTTTGTAGGGCGCATAAGTCTTTCCTCATTCCATTCCGGCCTGAAGTTTCAACTCAGCGAGAGATAGATTGTAGTTGGTCAGCGTGTCGAGAAATTTGAGCCGGGCCTCGATGACCTGGTTCTGAAATAAAAGAAGCTCAGGCAAATCAATTTGTCTTTCTTGATATGCTTTTTGATACAGCTCCAGGCTATCGTCGAATCTTTTCACGGTCTCATCGGAGTAGAGCGAAAGCTCCTTTTCACTCAGCGCGAACCGCGCATAGGTAGATCTCACCGCTTTCTCGATGGACTGGCGAAGATTGAGATAGTTGATGTTTGCCCTGGTCTTACGCGCGAGGGCTTCACGGAGCTCCGCCTGTTAGCGATCAAAAACTGGAAGCGGGATCGAAACCTTGCCGCCAAAAATATTGTCTCTATCATCGCGCTCGTAAAAAGGGCCGACCCTGATGTTGGGAATTCTCTCCGCCCTCGTGAGACGCTCCTCTGCCTCGGCAGTTTTCGCTTCCCGTTCGAGCGCGGCAAGATCAGCCCTTTTTTCCAACGCTGCCTTAAGCAGGTCGCTTGCGGATAGGCGCGGAGGTGAGACGCGGGCTAGACTTCCTGTAAGCTCGATATCCCTGTCGTCCTCCACGAATAAGTCGGTTCTCAGCCTGGAACGCAACTCTTCATATTCTCTCTGCAGGCTGATGAGATCGCTTCGGGCCCGGTTAAGCTCAAACTCGGTGGTCGTGAGTTGCACTTCGGGGATATCGCCCGCGTCCAACCGGGTCTTTGCGGCTTCGTAAAGACGATTTCTCAGGTCCACCACCTGCTGAGCCTGCTGGATCTTTGTTCTTGTACTCAGAAGTCTTAGAAAGAGTTCTGTAATGCGGAAGCGAAGCAGCCTTTGAAAATCGCCAACCTCGAATTTCACCTTTTCGAAATTTCTCTGCGCTGCCTCTCGCCGATACGCCGGCTGCCCCCCGATCTCGAATTCCTGCGTTAAGGAGACGCCTCCCTGAGGCAGATTTCTGTTGAAGCCATCTTCAGGTTTTTTTAGACGGCGGTTCGAAACGTCACCTTCCAATTCCGGATTATGCTGAAGCAAAAGATTCCCGCGGATAACACGTCCTTCAGCTATGCCCAATTCCTCTTGCTTAGATTTGAATTCGAGGTTGCGTTCCAGAGCCGTTTGGATGGCCTGCTCGAGATTCAGTTGCATCGGCTCCGCTGCGAAGACCGAAGCAAGGACAAGAAGCTGAACTCCGCTGTAAACCAAAAAGATTCTGATGAAACGTAAAACCGCCATAGACGACCTCTTAGCTGATAAACGATTTTTCACCGCTGAATACGCCGAAGAAGGCGCACCACAGCACTCTTTCCCGGGGAGCCCTCGGGCAAGAACAAAAAAGAGCTAAGCGGCTCTGTTAGATTTGGAGAATAGAAAGAAAGAGATGGCGAGCGACATCGATAGGCCGAGAAAATGTGAGAATTTGCCTGAAAAACGCCTCCAGCCAAAGGTCGTTTCTAAGCAATGCGGCGGCGGCGTCCGGAAGAAAAGCTGCATGAAGCGCAAGGCCCTTATCCGAGCGGGGAATCTCGGGCGAGGCCACTCTCAAGCCGGGACCGACTTGTTCGTTTACCGATGTACAATGAAAAATAGGGACGACAGGATCGATAGAGTTGTCTTGGCTCGACACACCATGAGAATCTAAATGATGCTCTGTAGCCGCATGACGCGAATAACCATCGTGCTGTAAGCAAGCCTCCAAAGCCCAGGCCACTCCTGCGTAAAGAAACAGAACTGATAAGATAAGGATGGAAGCACTCTTCATAATCAACCCACTCAACGATAAACAAAAACAAGACCGGTTGCAATCTTTTTGGCCACTACAGCCCCTTGGTCTAAGAAACGCTTTCCATGAGCAAGTCCTGAGCCGCTCGGCTCCTTCAGGGTATGCTGTGGCGACACCTGGCGTTTTGCTGTCGTTATCTAGCAGCCCTGAATAAGCGGACAAACCTTGTTTTCGTGAGCCCTGCCAGCTTTACGTCGCACTAATGTACGCAACTCATTTCGAAGCGACTCTAGCTCCCGGATCTTATCATCGATATCACGTAAGTGGTTGCGCGCCAGCTCCTTCACTTGGTTGCAGGGCGGCTCACCCTGAGTTGCCAAATTAAGAAGCGGCTTTATTTCTTTAAGTGTTATGCCCAGCGCCTGCGCGCGCTTTACGAACAACAATAACTTAACCGCGTCATCCGTATAGACCCTGTACCCATTTGGCCGCCGAGCTGTGGGGTTAAGAATTCCTTGAGTTTCATAATATCGGATTGCTGACGGTCGAACTCCAACCCGACGGGCGACATGACCAATCGTTAACATTTTCTTTGACCCCTTGACCTTAAACCTAAGTTTAACGTGTAGCATGCTTTTGAAGGGAGGTGAAGGACATGGAACCAATCAAAGTCACGCTGTGCGAAGCTTGCGGCGCCTGCCCGTCGGTCGAGATTACCGATAATGGAGTTACCATCGGCGAAAATGAAAACACCGTTAAGCTAACGCACGCCGAGTGGAATGATCTCGTAGGGCGCGTCCGCCGCGGCGAACTTCGCGAAGTGTGATGAGAGTTACCAGGCCAGGACATAGTATTGTTTCTATAGCTTGGCCTGGTTTAACTTAATTTCAAAGGAGGATTTATGGCCCTGCAA
>VBLN01000311.1 GCA_005878685.1 Deltaproteobacteria bacterium
TGGCCCTGTCCGATGCCGGAATGTTGCGGGCGGTCTATAACACATTCGCTCTGATCCTCACGCGCCAATTGATCTCCTTTCCTATTGCCATCCTGCTCGCGTGGCTGCTCGCCAGGACCGATCTTCCCGGAAAGTCGGGGCTGGAGTTTATGTTCTGGCTTTCGTTCTTCCTTCCTTCCCTCTCGGTGACGCTCGGCTGGATCTTGGTCTTGGATCCCGAGTACGGCTTAGCCAACCAGCTCTGGAATTGGCTGTTCGGGACGCAGAGAGGACCGTTTAACATCTATTCCTTTTGGGGAATCGTGTGGGCTCACATCGGCCACAATACGACAGCGGTAAAAGTCATGCTTCTCACCCCCGCCTTTCGGAACATGGATGCCAGTCTCGAAGAGGCCTCTCGAGTCGCGGGGGCAAGCCCGCTGGGGACGCTGCGTCGGATTCTAGTCCCGATCATGACGCCCGTGCTCATGGTCGTTTTGATTCTGGCCGTCATCAGCGGCCTTCAAGCCTTTGAAATCGAAATGGTCCTCGGCTCCCCTATCGGTCTGCAGGTTTATAGTACGAAGATCTATAATCTAGTGCAGCAGGAGCCGCCGTTGTTTGGACCCGCCACGGCGCTGAGCACGCTCGTGCTCTTGGCACTTCTGCCCCTGGTCGTGATGCAACGGGGTTTGATTGGGCGGCGAGAATATACGACGATTACCGGCCGCTATCAGGGACAGGTCGTTCACTTGGGTCCGTGGCGCCGCCCGGCTTTCGCCTTGGTGGCGTTGGTGGCTCTATGCATCACCGCAGTGCCCATGGTCTTTCTGCTGCTCGGGACCTTTATGTCTCTGTTCGGCTTTTTCCACATCGCAAACGCCTGGACCCTGGAGAACTGGCGGCGGGTCTTTGCCGATCCAATTTTCCTCGGTTCGCTGAAAAATACCCTCCTCATGTCGTCGGGTGCGGCGCTTTTGTCGGTCATTCTGTTTTCGCTCGTGGCCTACATCACGGTGAAGACCAAGTTCATCGGGAGATCGATTCTGGACTTCATCGCCTGGTTTCCCTCGGCCGTGCCAGGGATTTTGATGGGCATCGGTCTCTTGTGGCTCTTTCTCGATGTGCGGATCTTTCGGCCGTTCTACGGATCGGTCTGGCTGCTGATCCTCGCGACGGTCATCGGCGGCATCACGCTCGGCACCCAGCTGCTGAAGAGCAATCTCCTTCAGCTAGGCCGCGAGCTGGAAGAGGCTTCGCAGGCGTCCGGCGCTTCTTGGTGGACAACCTATCGGAAGATTATAATTCCTTTGATGTTCCCGACATTGGTTTTGGTCGGCGTATTGAGTTTCATCCACGCCGCGCGGGACATCAGCAACGTGGCACTGCTGGCCACATCGAGCAGCCGCACCTTGGCGCTGCTGCAGCTCGATTTCATGGTTTCCGGCCGTTACGAGAGCGCGGCTGTGGTCGCCACCATCGTCATGCTGTTGACCACGGGCGTGGCTCTGATCGCCCGGCTCTGCGGCCTACGCGTTGGCATTCGTCGGTGAGTTCTTTCTCGGAGGATCAGATGAATCAGACTATGCTTTGTTTGCCCCGTACCACAGAACGCCCCGGGTGGGAGTGCGAGGATGAACCCCGTACGATCTCAGCCGTGGTACGGGGTCTACATTTCCTAAAGAGCCTGGCGCTAGCTTTGAGCCTGACCCTGTTTTTTGTCACTGCGGTCAGGGCGCAGGCGCAGAAAGAATGGGAGCGTATACTCGCCGCTGCGGAAAAAGAAGGGCAACTCGCGATCGCCGGTCCGCCTGGCGATACCTATCGAACCGCTCTCATCGAGCTCTTTCAGAAGAAATTTCCCAAGATCAAGGTTGAATACAACGGCGCCAGCGGCCGGGATCAGGTTCCTAGAGTCATGCGCGAAAGGCAATCCGGAATCTACCATTGGGATCTTTACATCGGCGGGCCGACGTCCCCGTTGGGCGCGCTGAAGCCGACGGGGGCGTTCGATCCGCTGCATCCCGAAGTGATCCTGCCGGAGGTCCTGGACGACAGCAAATGGTACGGCGGATTTGCGGGCGGCTTCATGGATTTGGAGGAGAAGCTGTATTACGCGTTTGACGGGACGGTCTCCGACGTTGTCTATGTGAACACGGATGTCGTATCGCCGGGCGAGCTCAAATCGTTCAAGGAGCTGTTGAATCCCAAATGGGCCGGAAAGATTGTCTGGGAAGACCCGCGCCAGGAAGGATCCGGACTGAACTCAGGGCTGCTTTTTTCTCTCTCGTACGGCGAGGAGTTTTTGAAAAAGCTCTTGCGAGACCAAAAGATCGTCTTTACCCGCGACCGAAGACAGCTTACAGAGTGGGTCGTCCGTGGACGCTACCCCATCGGGGTCTCACTTCCTTCGGATCAGCTCAAGATATTCCACGAGAAAGGCATCGGCAAGAACGTAAAGCCCGTGGAAGATCCGACCTTGGTCAACTCCATCATTCCCGGCTTCGGCGCCCTTGGTGTCCTCAACCGTCGCCCCCACCCGGCTGCCGCCAAGGTGTACATCAACTGGCTCTTATCCAAAGAGGGGCAAACGAGTTGGGCCACACAGAGTGGAGGTAGGAATAGCCGGCGGCTAGATGTGCCGCTCGGCGACCCCGAATTTGCCATCAAGCCCAACCAACGCTACGTCCAGACGCAAGCGGAGAAGATGATTCCGCAGCGCCAGGCGATTATCAAGCTGTCGAAAGAGACGATCCCGCAGTAACGCCGTCCGGAAGGAGAGACCATGTCTCCGCAAAGAGATCGATTACTAAGAGCAGCTTCGTTGACAGCCATGGGGGTCCTGCTGCTACTGCTTGGCAGGGTGGCCTCGGCCGCCGAGGCCGGCCAAAGCGTGCAGAAAGAGTGGGAGAAAGTGCTCAGCGCGGCTGCGGTTGAGGGGCAAGTCAACATCGCGGGACCGCCAGGAGATGCTTTCCGCGAAGCTATCGTGGACGCCTTTAGAAAGGCTCACCCGAAAATCAAAGTCGAGCTTCTGGGCGGTAGCGGCAGGGATAAAGTCGCTAGGATTCTCCGCGAGCGGCAAGCGGGGATCTATGGTTGGGACCTTTACATTTCCGGACCGACATCCGCGCTGGCGGCGTTCAAGCCCGTCGATGGCTTTGATCCGTTTAAGCCGATGGTGATTCTGTCGGAGATCAAAAATGACGACAACTGGATCGGCGGCTTTGACGCGGGTTGGGCGGATACGGAGAAAAAGCTTTACTACGTGTTCGGCGGGAGCCTCGCCGACGATAACATCCACGTCAACTGGGATGCCGTCCCGCCAGGACAGATCAAATCGGCTCTTGACCTCCTCGATCCCAAATGGAACGGAAAGATCGCCATGCAGGATCCGCGTATCGAGGGCAA
>VBLN01000312.1 GCA_005878685.1 Deltaproteobacteria bacterium
CAAAAAATAACCTACTCGGATTCCAGGACCGGAGGACTCAGCGGCATCAATGCGCAAAAGGTATTGCAGAACCTCGGCATTGCCGACGAGATCAAAAGCAAGCTGTTGCCACACTCGGACGGCCAAGGGTTGATTGCTAAAGGAGAGGCGGATCTCGGCCTTTACAACGTCAGCGAGATTCCGAGGGCCAAAGGCGTTGTGTTACTCGGACCTGTTCCGGCGGCAGTGCAAGCGTACATCACCTACGATGCGGGCGTGCCCGCAAGCAACGCGTCTCCATCTGCGGCGATCGAGTTTCTCAAATTTATCGCGTCGCCCGCAGCAGCACCGTCATGGCTTGCGGCCGGTTTGGAGCTGGCGGGACCTTGATAAGACACGCCGTAGGAGCGCCCGAGCGTCAAGAAGCTGCTCACCTACGCAAGATCATCATCCCTTCGCCCGAGAAATGGGGCGATCGTTATCAAGAGCTCATCGCGCTCTACAATAAATTATTGCTGCGGCAGTGAGCCGATTCAAAAAATCCGCGCCAGAGGCCTGATGGAAACTCCCGCATCCAAGCTCGTCGTGCAAAACTTGCGCAAGAGCTTCCGCAGCCAAAGGTCCGAAGGATCGATGCAGGTTTTCGAAGGCGTCTCCTTCTCAGTCCAACCGTCGGAGTTCATCTCGCTCGTAGGCCCCAGCGGCTGCGGCAAGACGACCTTTTTGCGGATTCTCGACGGGCTCATCCCCCACGACGACGGGGAGATTCTCCTCGACGGCAAGACCGTCATCCAGCCGGGCCCCGACAAGGGGTTCGTCTTCCAGGACTCTTCGCTGCTGCCGTGGCGGACCGTGATGGACAACATCATCCTGGGCCTCGAGCTCCAGGGCGTCGACAAGAGGGAGTCCAAGAAAAAGGCCGAGCGCTACATCGCTCTCGTCGGGCTCGCCGGGTTCGAACAGCACTATCCGCACGAGCTTTCCGGCGGGATGCAGCAGCGCGTCAACCTCGCGCGCGCGTTGATCGTCGATCCGCAGGTGCTGCTCATGGACGAGCCTTTCGCGTCCCTGGACGCACAGACGCGGGAAATTATGCAGGCCGAGCTCTTGAAGATGTGGAACCAGACGAAGAAGACGGTCATCTTCGTCACCCACCAGATCGACGAAGCGATTTTTCTCTCCGATCGCGTGGTGGTCTTCTCGGCGCGGCCGGCAAAGATCCGCGAGATCGTGAAAGTCGGCATCCCCCGGCCGCGGTCGCTCACCGTAAAACGCAGCAAAGAGTTTCTCGATCTCGCCGACCACGTCTGGAGCATCATCCAGGACGAGGTGCTGAAATCGATGGGGCGCGAGCGCGAGGAAGGTGTGCGGTGAAAGCCGCGGCCGAAAGAGAGCCGCGCTTTCCGGCATGGCTCGGCTCGCCGCGGATGATCGCCGCCTGCTCGGTCGTGGTTGGAATCGGCCTCTGGCAGCTCGGCTATGAAGCGCTGGCCCGGACCCGCTACTTCAAGGCTTACGCGATCCATCACTTCCTCTCTTCCCCCTTGCAGGTGGTTCAGGCGTTCGGCGAGCTTTACCGCAGCGGCGAGCTTCTCCGGCATTCTTACTTCAGCTTCCTGGAGTTCGCCTACGGATTCTTGCTGGCGATCGCCGTCGGCATCCCGGTCGGACTGCTCATGGCGACGGTCAAGAAAATCAACTATTACCTCGACCCTTGGGTCTCTTGCCTCTACGCGACGCCGCTGGTCGCGCTCGCGCCGGTCATCATAGTGTGGTTCGGCCTCGGCATCTTGCCCAACTCGCTGGTGGTTTTCCTGGGGGCCGTCTTCCCGATCCTCCTGAACACCTACACGGGGATCAAATCGGTCAAACAGAACCTCATCGAGGTCGTACGGGCCTTCGGCGGCTCGCGCTTGCAGCTCTTTTTCAAGGTCATGATCCCGGACGCCACGCCGGCGATCATCACGGGCATCAGGCTGGCGGTTGGGCGGGCGGTCATCAGCGTCGTGGTGGCGGAATTGTTCGGCGCCGAGGCCGGGCTCGGCTTCATGGTTTATTTTTACTCGCAGCGCTTCCTGCCCGGACCGGTCTTTGTGGGAATCGTCGTCCTGGTTGTTTTCGGCATTGTATCGTTCCTGGCGCTCGAGAAGGTTCAAGGATGGCTCTCTCCTTGGTACGCCCATCAGCTGCGCCGCGCGGCGCACGGCATGGAAGTGGAACAGCCATGAGCGCCGCAAACGTCTATCGCGCGCACGAGAAGAAGTTCGACGCGGTCGTCTCGGTCGTCCTGGGGCTGGCGCTCTGGGAGCTGATCGATTCCTTCCTGGTCAATAATCCCCTGGTGCTCGTCGGCCCGTCGCGGGTCGCCGCATCCTTTTTGAGCCTCCTTTCCCGGGGCGTGCTGGCGCGCCACGTCTATGCGACCTTCACCGAGTTTATCCTGGGTTATCTGGTCGGCGTTGTCGTCGGCTTCGGCGTCGGCGTGGTGATGGCGCTTAGCCGCCACACCAAAGAGGTCCTAAGCCCCTGGGTGACGATCTGGTATAACGCGCCGGTCATTCTGCTGGCGCCGCTCTTCATCACCGCGCTCGGGCTCGGCCTCGTGTCGAAAATGGCGATTGTCTTCATCGCCGCCGTCTTTCCCGTTCTATTCAACACCTACACGGGAATGAGCACCGTCGACGGGCGCCTCATCGAGGCGGTGCGCGCTTTCGGCGGGACCCGCCGGCAGATTTTTTTCAAAGTGACCCTCCCCGGCGCGCTGCCTCTGGTGATGACCGGGCTGCGCTTGAGCGTGGGGCGGGCGCTCGTCGGCGCGATCGTCAGCGAGTTTTTTGGCTCGCGCGCGGGGCTCGGCTATCTGATCACGGCGGCCTCCGAGGCGTTCAGGACGGCGGAGGCGTTTGTCGGCGTGGTTCTGCTCGCCGTCGGCGGTTACGCGACGTTTGAAGTCCTGAAATACGCGGAGCGAAGATTGCTCCCTGGTACCAGTATAGAGTATAAGGGCTTCGCTTCGGCTTCGATCCGAAGGGAGGAGATGTCATGCGTCACAAAACCTTGCGTAAAAAGATCTCGCTAGGCTTGATCGCCGCGGCCGCCGCGGCGAGCCTGGCTTTTACCGCGGCCGACCTCCGCGCGGCCGACGAGATCAAGCTGGGCGTGCTCTCCACCGGGGGCGACCATTGGCCCAGGTGGATTGCCTGGGAGCAGGGCTTCTTCAAAGAGCAGAACCTGGGAGTCCGCGAGTTTCAGACGGATTCGATCGCCAAGGCGGTTCAGGCTCTGTCCGCCAACTCGACCGACCTGTTGTTTCCCACCAATACTGAGGGGGTGATCGCGGCGATGGCGCAGGGGGCGCCGATAAAAATCGTCGCGGGCAATTTCACCAAGGCGCTCTACGATCTCATCACCGGGCCGAAATATAAAAAAGTCGAGGACCTCAAAGGAGGAACGATGGGCGTCATCAACCTCGAATCCGGGAGCACGGTGCTGCTGCAAAAAATCCTCCTCGCCCACGGGCTCAAGTATCCCGGCGACTACGATTTGTTGACTGTGGGCGGGACGCCGGCGCGCTACGCCGCGGTCAAAAAAGGCGCCGTGGCCGCCGCCATGGTGACGATCCCGACCTCCTACGAGGCGAAAGAGGACGGCTTGAATGTCTTGACCAACATCTCCAAATACCTTCCCGATTATCAGTTCACCGTGATCGCCGGCCATACGAAGTGGATGGAGAGCCACAGGGATCAAACGGTCCGCTTTCTCGCGGCGATGATCAAGGGGCAGCGCTACCTCAACGATCCGAAAAACAAGGAAGGATCGATTCAGGCCATGATCAAGCACTTCAAGGTCAGCCGAAAGTTCGCCGAAATGGCTTTCAAGGAGGTCGTCGAGGATTTGAAACCGCTGCGCAACGACGGCGCGCCCAGCATCAAGGGCATCGAGACCGTGATCAATCTCCAGGTCGAGAACAAAGGGCTGGACAAGCCGTACCCGGCGGCGGGCTTCATCGACGATTCGTACCGCCCGGAGGCGCTAAAGCGGCTCGGCGGGTAAGTGCGATGTTTTGAGAATTCTGGGGATCTTTGAGATCATGTCCGAAGAGAATGCGCACTCAGGCAACCTGGGGCAAAGTCAGGCTTTTGGCTGCATGGTCGAGAACCGCACGCACTTGCTCGATGGTGAC
>VBLN01000313.1 GCA_005878685.1 Deltaproteobacteria bacterium
CGACTCTTCGGTGGTCAGGAAAGATTTGGCGTAGCTTGGGTTTGAGGCGAGGGCGGGGTAAGGCTCAAGGGCAGCATCGATCTTTCCTCGCTCGAGCAGTTCGATCGCATGTTTTCGCGTGCAGGGTGGAGGGATAAAGCGCACCCGGATCTCGGGAGGAGGGGGGTGAAGGGATTCTTCCGCGATATCCGGTTCCGCTACGAGCCATTCTACGGTCTCGGGCTTCACGCCGTATTCGTTTTGGAGAATGCCCTTCAGCCAAACCGGCGTCGTCGCATTATAGCGGTGTACGGTGATCTTCCTCCCGGCGAGTTCCGCAGGGTCGCGCAGCGGCGAACCGACGGGAAAATACATGCAGCGGTGACGAAAGCGGCGAGAAAGAAAGACCGGCAGGGCGCGCAGCCTCACGCCCCGCAGTCGGGCTAAGATGAAGGAGGAGATCGAGAGTTCCCCGCCGTCGATCTTTCCGACGATGATCGCGCGGTGGCGCGCACCGACGTTATCGAACCCCTCGCCAAAATGGGTTTGGATCTTGAGATCGACTCCAGCCGGCTGCACAGAGCGATCTAAGAGGGCCTGCGTGTTGGGAGCCGGATTGAAACCTATCGTGAGTGTCAATGGAGCCATTCTTTTTCACCGGCGTTCCGCGCTCGCTCCATTTCGGCGATGATCTCTCGCGTCACACCCAGGGGATCCTTAGCTTCCATGATTGGGCGTCCAACGACGATGTAATCTACTCCGGCACGGACAGCCTCCGCAGGGGTCATGACCCTCTTCTGGTCGTCGCGCTTGCTTTTTTGGAGACGGATTCCAGGCGTTACGATGATAAAGCTGCGTCCACAGGCGCCGCGGATTTCTGCGACCTCATTAGGAGCGGCCACCACGCCGTCCATGCCTGCTTTCTGGCTCAAGAGCGCCAGGCGAACGACTTGATCGGCCACTTGTCCTGCGACGCCAACTTTTTTCAAATCACTTTCGTTGAGACTGGTTAGAACGGTCACTGCCAGCATGATCGGTTTTCTCAGCGACTCCTGGCGACAGACCCGACTGACTTCCCTCACAGTCAGGCGCATCATTTCCAGGCTGCCGGAGGCGTGAACATTGAACATTTTAACCCCCAGTCGGGTCGCCTCGATTGCAGCCTTGGCAACAGTCGTGGGAATATCGTGGAATTTGAGGTCCAAGAAAATCTCGCCGCCCATCTCTTGGATTAGCTTAACGGCTTGAGGTCCGGCGTGGGTGAAGAGCTGCTTGCCGACTTTGAACATGCCGACCTCACCGGCCAAGGACTTGAGCATCTTCCTTGCCCTCTCCAGGTCGTCGACATCAAGCGCAAGAATCAATCGCTCGCGCATAGGGGCAGGGGAACGTACGAGTTGCAGATTGGACGCCATTTTCAAGCCTTGAGTGCCTCGGCGATCATCGCCTGAATCGCTTCGGCAGCTTTTTCAACGCTAATTTCCTCGGTCTTTCCGTCACGCCGCTGGCGCACCTCAAGACGGCCCTTTTCCAGTCCCTTAGCTCCCAGGATGACCCGCAGTGGAATGCCAATCAGGTCTCCATCTTTGAACTTCACCCCTGGCCGTTCGTCCCGGTCATCTAGCAAGACTTCGAGGCCGCGCTTGAGCAGATCCCGATAAAGCTCGTTCGTAACATTCTGGATTCGTTCCTCTTTATAGTTGATGGGCAGAAGCAAGATCTGCAAAGGCGCTATAGCCAGAGGCCAGATAATTCCATTCTCATCGTGGTTCTGCTCGATGGCGGCTGCTAGCAGGCGTGAGATCCCGATTCCGTAACAGCCCATCTCCATCGCTCGCTCGCGCCCTTCGGGATCGAGATAGGTGGCCGCCATCGTTTCGCTGTACTTCTTCCCGAGATAGAAGACTTGCCCAACCTCTATCCCGCGGTAGGATTCGAGGCGGCCCTGCTCACATCTAGGGCAGGGCTCTCCAGCCACAGCCATGCGGAGGTCGGCGAACGCTGACGGCGTGAAGTCTCGCTCCTGGTCTACGTCCACGTAGTGAGCGTTGATCTCATTGGCGCCGGTAACGGCTCCGCGCATTCCTTGGACCGCCCGATCCGCCAGGATCCGGAGCTTAAGACCGATCGGCCCCAAGAAGCCTGGGGCAACGCCGGTAGCTTTTTCCACCTCTGCCTCGTCTGCTAAGATCACCTCCTCACGGTGCAGCGTGGCCCTGAGCTTTAACTCATTGATCTCGTGATCTCCTCGCACCAGAGCAGCAACGAGCTCGGAGCCATCAACTTTGTAGACTATTGTCTTGACGAATTTCTCGGGAGGGAGAGAGAGGAAATTGGCCACCTCAGCGACACTTTTCTTGTCCGGCGTCGCTACCTTTCTCAAAGGCGGTGAGGAATCTTTGAGGTCACGGGCTGAAGGTCGGTGTGGCTTGACCTCGGCCTTCTGAACATTAGCTGCGTAGTCACAGCTGCCACAGCTGACAATCGCATCTTCTCCGGATTCGGCCAGCACCTGGAACTCATGGGAGAGACTTCCGCCGATCGCGCCCGTATCCGCCTCCACCGGACGAAACTTAAGGCCACAGCGAGTGAAGATTCTCTTATAAGTGTCAAACATATTCTGATATTCCCGACGGCAATCCTCCATGTCCGCGTGGAAGCTGTAGGCATCTTTCATGATGAACTCTCGGCCGCGCATCAAGCCAAAGCGCGGGCGCACTTCGTCGCGGAACTTGGTCTGGATCTGGTAGAGGTTCAAAGGAAGCTCGCGGTACGATCGGACCACTCGGCGCACCAGGTCCGTGATGACCTCTTCGTGTGTCGGCCCAAGGCAAAAATCACGTTCGTGACGATCTTTAAAACGGAGGAGATCTTTGCCGTAGAGCTCCCAGCGGCCGCTTTCCTGCCACAGCTCGGCCGGCGAAGCGATAGGAAGCAAAAGCTCCTGTGCGCCGGCGCGATCCAGCTCCTCGCGCACAATAGTTTCGATCTTGCGAATGACTCTCAGCGCCAGGGGAAGGTAGTCGTAAATTCCCCGGCTTACCTGACGGATCATGCCGGCGCGAACTAAGAGTTTATGGCTGATGACCTCTGCGTCAGCAGGGTCCTCTTTGAGAGTAGGGATAAAAGCAGTGCTCCAGCGCACGATCTTTTCTTGTGTGGGAAACCGGTAGAGGAGCGAAACAACTAATCGTCCGGAGACGCCACCTTCTCCGCTTCCTTCTCAGCCACGAGCCTCTCCACCTCTTCCATCAAGGCCTCTACGATCCGAGCCTCTGGGACCTTGCGGATCACTTCACCTTTTTTGAAGATAAGGCCGATCCCTTTTCCTCCAGCGACGCCAATATCCGCGGCTCGCGCCTCCCCCGGCCCGTTCACCGCACAACCCATCACAGCGACATGGATATTTTTGTTGTTGAAGGGAATCATGCGCTGTTCTACCTCTTTGGCCAGGCCAACCAGGTCAATATCCGCACGACCACAGGAGGGACAGGCGACGAAAGTCAAACCCTCTTTGCGAAGACCGAGAGACTTGAGGATTTCCATTCCCACGCGGATTTCCTCGACCGGGTCGGCCGACAGAGAGACCCGGATGGTGTCGCCGAGCCCTTCGGCCAAAAGCGTGCCGATTCCAACCGCAGATTTGATGGTACCTACCGTGGGAGTGCCCGCTTCCGTGACACCGAGGTGGAACGGATAATCGACCCGGTCCGCCAGCATGCGGTACGCCTCGATCATCATCAGAGGATCCGAAGCCTTTAGGGAGACTTTGATCTCGCGATAGTCGAAATCTTCCAGTATGCGGATGTGACGCAATGCGCTCTCAACCATCCCGGCGGCTGTCGGGCCGTTATATTTTTTAACGCCGATGCGAATGGGAATCTTACGCTCGGAGGCGACCTTAATCACTTCCTCGACGCACCAGCGCTCACCGATGTTGCCCGGATTGAGGCGCAGGCCGTCCACGCCTTGCTGCAGGGCTATGAGGGCAAGTTTGTAGTTGAAATGGATATCCGCGATGAGAGGAATCCGAATCTGCTTTTTGATCTCTCCGAGCTTTTCCGCCGCCTCTCGGACTGGAACTGCGAGTCTGACAATGTCGCAGCCCGCAGCCTCCAGGGACCAGATCTGATCGAGCGTCGCATCCACGTTTCGAGTGTCGGTCTTGGTCATGGATTGGACGGTGATCGGGGCATCCCCGCCAATCTTGACCGTACCTAACTGAATCTGCCTGGTTTTCCGCCTTTGCATCACAGCTTCACTATAATGGACGTGCCGAAGGGGTGTCAACATAAGGTTATTGAGAGGCGGACTTGCCCCTCAGCTCGATAGGCTCAGCCACAAAGCATTGGCTGATCGGCCTCTAGCGGAAATACCCCCTCTGCTTCTCTCTACGTTGACACAGTATTCATTCTTATGTCTGACCTTGCAGCCCTTTGCTTCCGAACTTTGTGATCAGGGTTTCAGGAAGTGAGAACAGAAATGACAAACCGGCCGCGAGAATGGAACTGCCTAACGGATCAAAGATAAGTTCCCAGCCTTCGCCTCCAATAGGAAAAAAATGATTCCATTGGCTCCAGCCACAGACGAAAAAGGCGAGTGCTCCCGCGCCAATGACCGCGAGAGGGACATTCCCCCAGCCACGTAACGGACGCCAGCGTATCCACGCCTGGATGGCAGAAGCGATCCCGGCAGCGAAAAACGCGATGAAGGAGACAGTCAAGAATTGTAGGTGTGAAGGTTCGTATTTTGTGACTTGCTCTAGATCGGTTGTTGAGAGGGCAGCAAACAGCGAAATCGCGAGAAAGGAGTTCACATTTTCATTCCGATTTTACGGCAACTTTCGCGCGTCTCCTTTGACACCCTGTTTTCCGGGGGTTTGTCCTTTTTCTTCATCCCTGCGTTTTCTGTCTCCTTCCGGGATGATCAGTAGGCGGCGGTAGGCGCCGGTCCCCAAACTTCTGGTCTTAAGCCAGGGGTCATCCTGAAGGGCGAGGTGAATAATGCGCCGGTCTGCGGCGCTCAGAGGGACATTCACCGTCACGGCTTTTCTCTGTCTCTTGGCCTTCTCTCCCAAACGGAGCGCCATATCCTCCAAGCTCTTTCGGCGGCGGCCTCGATAGCTCTCCGTGTCGAGAAGGACGTGCGGGCCCTCTTTCCCTTGCCTATCGTTGATGATCCGGGTCACCAGGTATTGCAGCGCCTCTAAGGTCTGGCCCTTGCGGCCGATCAGAAGCGCGCTGCTATCCCCATGGATATCTAAGACAATCTCGTCCTCCGTTTCACCTCGCCTGACTTCGATGCTGGCCTGGATGCCCATGAGCCCGAGGATATCCGTCAACACATCTTTTCCCTTTTGACCGGCCGCTTCGATATCCTCCCGCGAAATCCTGTCCGGCTGACTGGCACGGGTTTGGGTGCGCTTTCTTTCTTCACCCATAGACAGCGCCGCGCGCAAGGATGCGCGTACGCGTGCTTTCTTTGCCCCAAAACCGAGAATCCCCTTTGTTCCCTCGGTGAGAATGTCGATTGTGACTTTCTCGCGCCCGACGCCTAAGATTTTGAGAGCGTTCTCTATGGCTTGGTCGATGGTTTCGCCTTCGGTTTCCACATAATCCATGGATAGACTCCTCCGCTGGAACCCAGCTACCGTTCCCAGCGGTTTATCAAATACTGTTGTGCGATGCTCAGCACGTTATTCACCAGCCAGTAGATGGTCAAGCCGGACGGAAAGTTGATGAACATCGCCGTAAACATGATCGGCATGATATACATCATCCGCTTCTGGTTCGGATCTCCGGCGGTAGGCGTCATCCACTGCTGGAGGAACATGCTGGCGCCCATCAGAAGGGTGAGTATCGGTATTCCCATGCTCCAGCCCGCCAGGGAGATCGGAAGGGACTCCCAATCGGGCCGAGAGAGATCCTTGATCCACATAAACGGGGCGTGGCGGAGCTCGATCGGAGTCCTTAAGGCATTGTAAAGGCCGATGAAAACCGGAAATTGAAGCAGCATCGGCAGGCAGCCTCCCAGCGGGTTGACCTTGTTGCGCCGGTAAAGCTCCATGATCTCCTTGTTGAGCTTCTCCTTGTCATCTTTGAACTTCTCTTTGATGCGTTCCATTTGTGGCTGAAGCTTCTGCATCTGCTTCATCGAAGAGAAACTCTTATGCGTCAAAGGAGCCATGAGAAGTTTAATCAAAACTGTGAGCAGGATAATGTCGATGCCGTAGCTCAAGGTAAAGCGGTGGGAAAAATGAAGCAGGGAGAGGAGGGGGATCGAGACGTATTTGAAGTAGCCGAAATCGATCGACTCCTCCAATCCCTTTCCCATCGACTTTAGAAGGTCGAGATCCTTAGGACCGATAAAAAGGGTATATAGGCTCTTTTCACCAGCCTTTGCTTCCGATTGACTTGTCAGATCCATGACTAGCGCGGGACCGTTCTGTTTGACGACGACTTGCTTTTGTGGCTCCCCCTCGGGAAGCAGAGCAAGCATAAAATAGGTGTAGCCAAATCCAGCCCAGGAAACAGGGCCGGTAAATTCTTTTTCTTTGGTCAAGCCCGATTCATGCTCCCGTATCAGTTTGCCTCCTATGAGACCCAGGAACCCTTCGGAGATAGCATCGCCTCTAGCGTTGTGTTGGTCAGCATGTGAGGTGAGAATCAGAGCAGCAGATCCACCCTTATAACCTTCGACCGATATTTCTAAGCCGATGGGATAGCTCGAGCCTTTGAAAGTGAACTCCTTCGTCAGCGTCCCCCCCGTGGGAGCCTTGCCTTGAAAAACGAGAGTTCCTTCGGCGTCACCGGCGAGTTTGAGATCACTTCCGCGGACGGCATAAAGAGTTTCCTCGTCATCAAATGGGGTCGTGCCCTTGAGTTGGATTCCTAGAGGATAGGGGACTCCGGGAATAGCGGGAATCATCTCGAAGGGAGGGCTTTTGGGATCGACGGAGGCTCGGTACTGTTTGAGTGTAAAGCTCTTGAGCCGGGCGCCTTGATTCGTAAAAAGCGCTACGTAGTGATCGGTTTCAACGCGGATCTCTCTGACCCCTTGGGACTGCGGGATGGGTGAACGCACAGGGGTCTGAAGCTTAGGCTGCGGCTTCTCAGGCGGCGCTACACCATTTTTTTCCTCCTTCTGCTCTTGTGGGGGTGGTGGGGGCGCTCCGTAATAGCGCGCCATCCACTCTTGATAGAGGATAAGGATGATTAGAGAAATAACGACAGCTATAAGCGCGCGCTTTTCCATAGGACAAGATGAATAACGAAATTACCTACCGGTCGAAATCAAACCACGGGGTCATAGCCGCCGGGG